>DATGMV010000307.1:0-4192 GCA_035307185.1 Fermentimonas sp.
ATTTACTTTCTGCATAATTTAAAAGTACCTCTTCTATTTTAAATATGGGCTTGTGACTTGTATTTAAAACGCCATTATTAAAATTGGTTTCCCAATTACTCCAATGCTTCCAAACATAGTATCCTGATCTGCAAGCAACAAATGCTTTAGCTTTTGTACCTTGATTTGCAAGTCCATTCTGAAGATTTGGAATATAGGGTAAGAGATCTGCTCCCCAGTTTTGAGCAGGCAGCCTCTTCATTCCAATACCAGGATTAGAACACGATTCGTTGAGTCCCATAATATCAATATACTCACGATCTGCGATATTATCAGTAAACGACCATGTTGGATAATCTCCGGATCCGGGTGTTACCCTGAAAGGTGGCATTATTGTATGATACATACGTGGGTCTCTATTCCTGAATGTGGAGTACATATCTTTGTCACCTTCGTACAACGATGAATTGTCTATTGTAAGACCGTCTTTACATAAATACATGTCGACTGTGTGCTGTGGCATTTCGATGGTATGAGAAGATGTGTGTTCTACATATCCATTGTTATGAGTGAGAATTGCATCTTTGTATTCCTTATATAATATTATACCAGGAACATCACTTAAATCTTTTGAAATCCACATTTCTCCATATCCTGCAGCAGGTTGTCCATCAGTTCCCATATATAATTGAGGGTATTTGTCCATTAATATTTCGGAAACCCTAACACATTCTTGAAAATATTTATCATGATCGCCCAAGTTATGATATTTTCTCCACGTGCCTTCACGTAATGTAAATCTAGAAATTGCTGCTTGAATCGCATCTTGATTAATAGTGTTTTTACCATTTCTGCCTTCAAAATCTCCAATATTCTCTTCAGCCCATTTTAATCTTATAAGCATTGAGTCGGTCACCATTTTTCTATCGTCTCTTGGTCCGAAAGCTTTTGGTGATGTTTCGTCAAGCACTTCTGTTATCCAAGGTACATCTCCAAACCTGTTAACCAACTCCATATACCAATATGAATGGAAAAAATATCCGACTGATTTCCAGTGGTCTTTTTCTTCTTGCGTTAAATTATCTGCTCCGTCAATATTTTCTAACATCATATTAATGTGTCGAATGTAACCGAAATTCCAGCCATTTCCGGAAGAGGAATTAGTTATTGTTTGAAATGCATAAGGATTAAAGCTATTTCTTCTGGCAAGATGACCTGCCCATACATCACCTAAATATGGACCGTTCATTGCAAACCCGTTATTAAGTGATGTAGCTATATTATTATTAATGAACATCTCGTATAGTGGGAAAACAAATGACTTGAAGTTATCATATGTTTCGAAAGCAGTATCTGCTGTTAATGAAGTTTTAGGATATTTTTCTAAAAAACTATCATTGCAGGCCGTAAATACAAACAATATACTTACGAGTAGTATTTTTATATAAATAATTTTATTCATGATTCTTGTTTTTTAAGTTTGAACGAAACATTTTTAATTAGAATGTGATATTAGCTCCAAAAGAAACTGTTCTATAAAAAGGATAATTCCAATTCAAACGTTCGGGGTCAATTCCTTTTGGAAGTTTAGTATAAGTTGCTAAATTTTCAACTCCTAAAAACAACTTTAGATCACTTACTCCAATACTATGTGTTAGTGTTTTTGGGAAAATATATGAAAGAGTAATATTCTTCACTCTCAAATAAGAAGCATCTTGCAAAAACTTATCCGACGTACGTGTATTGGATGCTACATTCTGAACTTGTCCGTAAAGTCTGTAATAATCAGCATTTGGATCTTCGGGCACCATGTAGTTAGGATCATTAGGATCTTCACTTATTGGTTTCCAGTAGTTAGTTTGGTTATAATAAATTGGCTGAAATACAGCATCGGAAGAGCCAGAACCTGCAAATGGAAACAAAGATTGTCCACTAATCCAAACTTCACGTTTTGCTACTCCCTGTAGCAACACAGATAATCCAATTCCTTTGTAGTCTAGTCCCAGATTAGAACCGAACTGGAATCTTGGGGTGCTGTTTCCGATAATTTTTCGATCGCCGGGATTATCTAACGTATTGTTTCCGGCATCAATTTGGTTTGTACTGTTGTCATCATCGTTCAGGTTCTTGAACTTCTCGTCGCCAGGACGTACATTATAACCTTGGATAGAGGTTACACCTTCTTTTAACTTCCATGTGTTTGTGTCTTCGAAATCTTCTATTGAGTAGTAACCATCTGATACATATCCCCATATATTATTTAAATAAGCACCTTCATAAAAATCGCTTAATAAACCTGTTTCATTAGCGTATTTTGTAATTTTAGATTGATGATCATATAAATTAAAACCAATATGGTAGCCCAAATTTCCTACTCTGTCTCTCCAACTTAGGGCAACTTCCCATCCGTTGGTACGCATGTCTGCACCATTTTGTGCAGGGGCTTCTGTTCCTACAACTGATGGTAGTTCAATAGCACCTGCTTTTGTTATCATTCCTTTTGTATCACGCTGATACCAATCGAAAGTGCCTGTTAGTCTGTTGTTTAATACCGAAACGTCTAAGCCAATATCAGATGTCTCAACGTTCTCCCAGGTAAAAGTACTACTAACCAGTCCCGGACTTTGAATTGTTACAACTTTCTCTCCATTTATCAGCCACACTCCATTAGAACTGTTGATTCCCATTGCAGGTGTATATTGGTATGGACTAATTGCCTGATTACCGATAGAACCCCATGAAAACCTCAGTTTTAGCTGATCTAACCAGTTTCTTGTTGGTTCCATAAAGCCCTCTTCAGCAATTTGCCAACCAGCAGAGAGAGAAGGGAAAAACCCAAAACGATTGCTTTTAGGAAACTTTGAAGAACCGTCGTACCTTCCATTAACTTCAAGCAAATATTTATTTAGATAATTATAGTTTAATCTAAAAAAGCCACCTCTGATTGTATATTCACTATAGTTTTCGTTAAGAATTTTTTCACCTGTAGCGTTGCCCAATGAGGGGATTGTAGATGAAACCTGATCTCTAACTTGATTGTTAATCATTTCGTAAAAGCTTGACTCCTGGCTGAAACCACCCATTACCTTTAAGTTATGATTACTAATAGATTTACTGTAGGTTGCATAGCTATTTATGGCGCTATAATCAGTATAATATCTTTGTCTTGTATAAACATCATTTGCAGGTGATTCGGATACAGCCAACTGTATAGTTGTATGTTTCCATTTATCGCTGTAATAAGAATAATTAAAGTCGTCTCTGTCAAATGTATACTCAAGTACTAACTCTAAATCCTTTACTGGTTTTATTATTGATTTAGAAAAAATACGTGGATTGTGTCTTATTGTATTTGTTGTATTGCCATACAGAACTAAATTTTTAGGAGTAAAAAGTGGAACTTCTTCTCCTGATAATGTAAGAGATGCTGGCATCATTCCTTCAGGATAATAGTTGCTAAGACGTAATGTGTATATATCATTACCTCTGCCTTGAGGCATTGATTGCTTAGATTGAGCATATCTTATATCCAGTTCCTGAGTAAACCAATCTGTCATATCGGCAGATATATATGAGCTTACATTTAATCGACGATAATAATCTTTATCAGTTATTAGCGGTCCATCCTCGGAGCTGTAACCACCAGACATTCTGTATCTCACTTTTTCAGTACCACCCGAAGCAGATAGATTGTGAGTATTGTAAAAACCTGTTGTTAGTACATTACTGAAAATATCCTTTTCATTAAGATAATAAGGGATACCATCAGTGTCTATGAAAATACCATCGCCAATTGTGTTGAATTTTGATGGATTTGTTTTATATTCATCTACGTATTGTGCCCATTTCTGAACATCCTGACTGTTTGCCCAGAATGTGTTGCTAAATCCTGCATCTAGATATGCTTGAAAATAATTGCTAAGTGGAGCCTGCTCAGGTCTGTTTATAGATGTAGAAAACCCAAAATTGTTATTGTAGTTAAGTTTAAAATCTGTTCCACTTTTAGGTCGTTTTGTTGTAACTAACACAACACCATTTGCAGCTCTTGCACCATAAATTGCAGATGATGCTGCATCTTTAAGAACACTTATTGATTCAATATCTTCGGGGTTCAACATATTTAGATTTCCTGGAACGTTATCTATTAAAATTAGAGGTTCACCACCGTTAATCGAAAGTTGTCCGCGAATATTAATAGTTTTATTATTCTGAC
>DATGMV010000308.1:0-2402 GCA_035307185.1 Fermentimonas sp.
GATACTCCTTCATTTCAGGATACTTTTTCTTCATGTGATCAAGTATCTTTTCGGAAAATTCATTAATTGTTATCTTTTCCTCCAAGTGTGGAAGAATATTTACAACACGGCTACGTACAGATTTCACTCCCTTTGAATCAACTACCTCATTTGAGCTCTCAAGCGCTTTAGATAATACAGTTAAATCTACATCAAACAGTAAACAGCCATGGTGCATCACCCTACCATCGAGATATGCTTGAGCATTTCCACAGATTTTCTTACCATCAATTGTAATATCATTTCTTCCGGAGAACTCAGCCTCTACTCCCAACTCTCTTAGAGTTTGTATGACTGGTTCAGAGAATGCTTTAAAATCGAAACTCTTACTATCCTTGCTTTCATTTGAAATTATTGTGTAATTCAAATTGTTCAGGTCATGATAAACTGCTCCCCCACCTGATATTCTTCTAATCACATGTATCCCTTTCTCATTAATGAAATTCTCATTAATTTCTGCAAGGGTATTCTGGTTTTTACCTACTATAATTGAGGGTTCATTAATCCAGAGGATAAAAATCTTATCAAACTGAGTAAGTTTTTTAAAACAATACTCTTCAAGCGCTATATTGAAATCTGGCTTATTTGACTCATTAACTATAAATATCATCTTTTCCTACATCGATTTAATTACAACTATGATCTAAATTTTATAAACCCGATCTGATTGTAAAACAGACCGGGTTTATATCAGTAAAATAATATATTACACGGCATACAGCCTTGGAAATATTTATTTCTTTTTCTTGGGAATTATGTGAACTGCTTCACCAAGAACATCTGCAAAAGCTTCAAAAATTGCCTCTGAATATGTTGGGTGACCATAAATTGTGTTTACCACTTCTTCTACGGTAATCTCCATCTCCATAATTAATGAGGCTTGAGTGATAAGCTCTGCTGCAGAGGGTCCAATAATATGAACTCCTAATACTTCGCCGTAACGATTATCGGCAATAACCTTAACGAATCCCTCCGCTTCACTCGAAGCAAGAGCTCTTCCGTTTGCAGAGAAGTTAAATCGTCCAATACGAACATCATCTCCATATTTTTCTCGGGCCTGTGCTTCTGTTAGTCCCACCATAGCCACTTCAGGCAATGTATAAACAACAGATGGTGTAGAAAGCAACTTCACCGAACGGTTATTACCTTTTATTGCATTTTCTGCTGCCACCTCACCCATACGGAATGCAACGTGTGCAAGCATCTTGATTCCGTTAATATCGCCGGGAGCGTAAATTCCTTTTACGCTGGTCTCCATATACTGATCAACCTTAATTCTACCTTTTTCTGTCTCGAACTTAACCTCACCAAGGGATTCAAGATCAGGTACGCGACCAATTGCAAGTAAAGCCTTATCTGCAATAATAGAGTCCTTGCCTTCAATCTTTATCTCAAGCTTATCTCCATTATCAACAACTTCTTTAACTTTGGCAGATGTAACGACCTCAATACCTTTCTTCTTGATCAACTTGGTTAACTCATCAGTAACATCATCATCAAACATAGATACAATATGATCCTGCATTTCAACAATAATAACTTTTGAGCCGAGCCCTGCAAATGAAAGACCCATTTCTGCGCCTATTACACCTCCACCTAAAACCACCATTGTCTCAGGAACCTCCTTAATATCAAGCAGGTCGTCACTTGTAAGTACCTTGTCATTCTTTATACCAGGAATATCTATCATGAATACTTTAGAACCTCCGGCAAGTATAATCTTATCTGCTTTAATAATTTGGTTACCATCAACAACAACGTCTTTATTCTTATTAATTTTACCAAATCCTTTATAAATATCAACTCCATTTGATTCCAGCAGAGCCTCTACGCCACTGGTAAGTTTTTTTACCACTCCGTTTTTAAACTCTACTACTTTATCCATATCAATCTTTATCTTGGGATTCTCAATAATAATACCCCTCGATGCAGCATTCTTGATATGTTCTACGATCTCAACATTTTTCAAATATGCTTTTGATGGAATACAACCAACATTTAGACAAGTACCTCCAAAGACTCCTTTTTCTACTATAGCTACCTTTGCACCAAGCTGTGCTGCTCTAATTGCAGCTACATAACCGGCAGGACCACCACCTATTACTGCAACATTGTAGCTATCTTCCATTCGAATCATTCTCTTATCATCTTCACTCTCTTCAGCACCGGTATCTTCAAAATCTTCGGGCATCAGGGTGTCAACCGATTCATTTTTATCTCCAATATAACCAATAACGGTTGTAACTGGTACCGTCTCATCGTCTTGATGAACTATTTTAAGTAGTATACCTGAAGCCTCAGCTTCAATCTCCATCGTGGTTTTATCGGTCATAATTTCGAGGATAATCTCACCCTCTTGAACC
>DATGMV010000309.1:0-3714 GCA_035307185.1 Fermentimonas sp.
ATAACTGGTAAATAATTAAAGGCATCAGTATCTGTAGTCTCTGGATCTTCACTACCCGACCACATAGTTATGTCATTTAATATATTTTATTTTGCATAAGCTGTTAGTAATTAATTTTAAACTCATGCAAAACTACTTTAAAATAAGACTCTAAAAAACATATCTACGGATAAAAATATATTACTTCACATTAAATACGATTCTGTGATTTTTATTTATCACTTAAAACTAAAGACTACTTCCTTAAATATTTCGCTTACGGTTGGGTGTGGAAATACAACTTCTTGCATCTCTTTGAGTGTCATCTCCTGCTCAATTGCCATGGCAGCTCCATAAATTATTTCGCTACTTGGGTTACCAAGCATATGAACACCAATTACCTCTCCATATTTTTCACCTATCAACACCTTGCACACACCGTTACCACCTTCATTCTCAGCTACAAATCTGCCTGAATATGCCATTGGAAGTTTTGCAACTTTGTAGGCAATATTTTTCTCTTTTGCCGACTCTTCTGTCTCTCCCACTCCTGACACTTCGGGGTTGGTGTAAACTACACTTGGTATTGCATTATAACGCATTATATCGTTTCTTCCTGTAAGATTATTTACTACTACCTCTCCTTCTCTACTGGCAGTATGTGCAAGTAAAGAAAAACCTGTTACATCACCTGCTGCAAATACACCCGGAATATTGGTACGCATCTTCTCATCTACTTTTATACCACCTCTATCAAGCTCTACATTAAGATTTTCAAGTCCAAACCCTTTGGTAATTGGTCGCCTACCAACACTTAGCAAAATCTTTTCACCTTCAACAGTGTATGTTTCACCATCCTTTTCGTAAACAACTTTATTGCCTTCAATCTTTACAACTTTCGAGCTTAAATTAAAGTGGATCCCTTTCTTTGTGTAAATCTGACGGAGCATGGTCGACAACTCCATGTCCATGCCTGCAACTATCTCAGGAAGCATTTCAACTACAGTAACCTTTGTTCCGAGGCTATTGTAGAAGCTGGCAAACTCCATTCCTATAACCCCTCCCCCAATAACAACTAATGACTCTGGACGTTCTTTAAGCTCTAATATCTCTCTGTTAGTAAGAATAATATCTCCCGCTTCACTCAATCCCGGAATTGGGGGAACTGATGATTCTGATCCGGTGCAGATAAGAAGATTTTTTCCAAAATACTTTTCATCGTTGCAAGTAACTTCAATACCCTCAGAAGAACGGCCATCTATATGTGCGGCTCCTTTCACTACTTCTACTTTATTGGACTTCATGCTGCCCTCAACACCAAGAACAAGCTTGCGAACTACCTTCTTCTTACGCGAGAGCATTTTACTATAATCGAATCGTATATTATCTCCTAACACACCATAAGATTCTCCATGAAGTGCATTTTCATACATTTTTGCACTGTAGAGCAGTGTCTTTGTGGGCATACACCCCTCATTGAGGCAAACTCCTCCCATCGCACTTTTTTCAAAAAGGACTACTTTTAATCCAGCCTTCCCGGCTCTTTCTGCTGCTACATATCTTGCGGGACCTTCGCCTATAATAAGTAAGTCTATCATAACGTTATTTCTAATTGAATTTTTTTTCCACACTACAAAAAAGGATGTCAAATTCTAAGATTTTTTCAATTCCTTAATAACAGCGAAGCGGACCATATCGTTCAGTATAATATTAACAGAAATGTCTTTTTTTCAAGAAAAGAGTTGGAATTACTCCAACGGTATACAGAGAAATGGGGCAAATATGATGTTTTATTTTATTAAGGTAGGGAGGATTAATCCTCCCCACTCAAGTAATATTAGCCCTCACTACCTAATATCTCATAAACAGTAATATTCCTTCCGCCCGGCACTCTAAGATACTCAGCAAGATCACATAATATCTTAACTTTTTCACCAATCAAATTGTTATTAGTTTTCAAGTTTAGATTTTGCTTCGCATCAGTATTACTTTGAGTATCAACTGAAAACATAACAGGCAACATCAAACCTAAATCAGTCTTTAAAGTATCATCTGCAAGTACTATATTATAATCTGATTGATCATGACTCGGATCTGTTCCAAGTGTATTTGGCTCTCCTATAGTTTTAATTGCATATCCCATAATATAGCCCTCTACCCAAACACTCGTCTCTCCTTGTTTTAAGATTGCCCCTGAAACAGTATATGGGTTGTCTATTGTGCCACCCGTTGGAACTTCTTCTTCATCAGGTAAGTCTCCGGATGAGTCTGGATAGTCGGGTTGAATATCTATAATCTGATCTTCTACGATATCGTCCCAGTCTAATATAGAAGAATTACTACTTTTTAATTCCACTAAGGTAGGTGTTAGGTTCAAGCTGAATTTTAATCTGGTGTTTTGAGTAAGTATATATTGCCCGGGATTCCAAGAATAATTACTATTATCTGAAAGTAAAATATTAACGTTTATATTTTCCAAGTTTTGATTAGGCAACATTATAGCAGTTACAGTCAATTCATTATTGATTGAATTGTATTGAATTTCAGGTATAATAGAATCCACAACCTCCCCATTATTTATTGCACCATCGACAAGGTTCATACTTCCCTGAACTAATACATTTTCAAAAGATACAACTGCGCCATCGAGACTTATATTATCTTCCGCTGTTAAACTTAATTGCAGTTTTGCAAGTTGATGACTGAAATTAAGAAGTACATCAGGATTATCAATATTATGTTCAGTGGCTGTAGCATACATAATATCAATATCTGAAAGTGGAGACTGCTTTGAGATATCAATTGGCAAAGTATAATTATTAATTGGAGTTTTGTATGGATAGTAAGCTACAAAATCAAGAATCTCCTTATTGAACGGATAGATTATATCCTCATCGGTAGCAATAAAATCGGAGAAATTATTTGATGTAAGTGTTATATATTTAATATTAAAGTAATCATTATAAATTGATGCATCTTTTAAAATCTCACCACTGTTAATAGCAAAAATTCCTATAGCATCATTCTTATCCCATGTATTTCCTGTCACTCTTGTACCTCTATGCCATTTACCATTTAAATTAATGTTCGATGTAAATTCGGCGCTTACACTAACCTCTTCTTTTTCTTTCCCAAACTCATAAGATTCACACGAGTTGAAACTAATGATTAGGATAGATATACAAATAAGCAATTTTGACGTAACTCTTTTTACCACTTGTTTTTCACAATAATTCTTTTGACTTATTGTTTTGTCCATGAAAATTAAATTTTTTTTAATTAATAATGCATCTGTTCTTGTTTAACAGCTTCTGTTTGTTTCATCGATGAAATTAAGGCTGGCAAATTAACTAAATATTCTCTAATTTAACAAATTGTTTTATGTAAATAAACGACAAAAAGAAATCTAAGATGAAGCAAAGTCTCCTTAACGTACTACTAAATAGGATGATATAGGTATTATATTATGAATAATTTTACCCTAAATTTATATAATATATCATACTTCAGCATGAAACAAAGTCAATGTATTCAATATCAATTGCCTGTAATTACTTTTTTGTATCTTTGAATATAATATGCAATATTGACTACTCTTTTAAAAGTACTTCAATTTGCTTGAAGAATTATAACACAAGCATAAAAATCCAGACTATGAAGAAATTTCTTTTACTCTTTTTTTATATCGTAGGAATAACGATTTCAGTTAAATCGCAATCTTTTAAATTCGCACTT
>DATGMV010000310.1:0-4198 GCA_035307185.1 Fermentimonas sp.
GGCTTTTAGCTGCAATTGATTATAACCTATCCCATCAGAATGAAGTTCCACATCAATTATGCCAAGATCATCTTCGGTGGGTTCTATAAGTACTGCACCGGCTGCATCACCAAAGAGCGGACAAGTCGTACGATCATTATAATTTGTAATTGAAGACATTTTATCACCTGCCAATAAAATAATCTTCTTATACTTGCCTGTTTTAATTAGTCCATTACATATCTCAAGACCATATACAAATCCTGAACAGGCAACCTCCATATCAAAGCAGAAAGCATTTTTAATTCCCATATTCTCAGCAACAATTGATGCTGCAGAGGGAAATATATGATCTGGTGTTGATGTTGCAAAAATAACTGCATCAATAACTTCCGGCAAAGTATTAGTCTTTCTCAGAAGATCCTCAACCGCCTCAGTACCAAGCACAGAAATTCCCTGATTCTCACCTTTCAATATTCGCCTCTCTTTGATACCAACCCTTGTCATTATCCACTCATCGGTAGTATCTACCATTGTAGAAAGTTCCTCGTTTGTAAGGATATAATCCGGTACGCTTGCGGAAATTCCTGTAATTACGGCATTTATTTTTTTTGTTGTCACTATATACAAGTATTTATATGTAAAAAAACCCTGAAAAAACGAACAGGTAATTTCAGGGTCTTTTTTTAAAAGATAAAGAGGACCGCGTTATGCCATCACATCTTTCTCAACGGCCAATTTACCTCTGTAGTAACCACATTCACCACATACTGTATGATAAACATGCCATGCTCCACAATTAGAACATACAGCCATTGTAGGTGTTTTGGCATGATCATGCGCTCTTCTCTTTCCTTGTCTTGAAGATGATTGTCTTCTTTTTGGATGTGCCATTTTATATCAATTTTACTATTTATTTAATTATCTTCTAAATCCAATCCCCGCAGAGCATCCCAGCGTGGATCACTTTGTTGGTTGTCTTCTTCGCTTGAATCTGAGTCATCAGCAATATAATCATCATCGTCCTCTTCATCCCCATCAACGCTTACTGCACGATGTTTCTTAAACTTAGATGAAACAACTCTGTTGCATTCACCTGGAGGATGTACATGTTTTATAGGAATTGCCAAGGCTATAAATTCATATAAAAACCATGCAATATTAATTTCACCTTCATCTTCCGGAATAACAACAATCTCATCACTTTCTTCCGAATATTCTCTGCCAAACTTTACAATTAGTCTGGCTTCAGTGTCAATTTCCAGATCCATATCATCAAGACATCTTGTACATGGAATCTTTACAACGCCTTCAATATCGAAGTTGAATTCAAATGAGGAAGATGTTCTTGTTACTTTTAAAGTTACATTCACATTTCCTTTTTTAACTTCATCACCATCGATAGAGTCAAAAAACTTTCTATCGAGCTCATACTCATATGTATGTACTCCTTGAGAAAGATTTTTCAGGGGAATATTGTACAAACTAAATTTTGCCACGGTTTCTCCTCAAAATAAAGCGGTGCAAAGATAATAATTTTTCTTTACACCACCTGTTTTTAATCTAATTTATTTGTTTTCAATAGTTATAAAACTATTTTCCGGCTGCATCTCTTACAATTTGCCTCATCTTGTCAAAGTTCTCCTCTAAGCTTTGCAATAACTTAAATTGTGATTTTGTTCTTACTAAGTTATGTTCTGGATATGCTATTTTATAGTATGTATCGCCATCTATATAATCTGTAAAGAAGCGAACTGTTTGCATATATGTAAGCAATTTTGCTCCAAATGCAAGATTATCAATCTCAATATCTGTAAGAAAAGACGCTGCATGTTTAAGATAACCTTTTGCGTATGCTTCAAATATATCCAGATTCACTGAAACATTTTCAAGGTTTTTATCATCTTCAGCTCCAGTATTGGCCCCTGTGCGGATAAAATCGCCAAAATCCGACAACACATAACCTGGCATAACAGTATCCAAGTCCACCACACTCAAAACATGATCATCCGCATCAAACAAAACATTATTCACTTTCGTGTCACAATGATTAATTCTTTTAGGCAGCTTACCCTCTCTATGCAGCCTTTCCGCTTTACACATCTCTTCTGCACGTTCTTCAATTTCCTTCACCAAATCGGCTACCTCATCAAGACGTCCGGATCTGTTAGCATTAACCGACTCCCTGAAAGCTTCCAATCTGCTTTCCATATTGTGAAAATTAGGAATAGTTTCAAACAGAGGCTCACCGGGAATATCTTCCAGCATTTTCTGAAAATCTCCAAAAGCCATACCGGCACGATATGCAAGATCAGAATTAATCTCTTCATAACTCTTACTATCTTTGATAAAAAGCGTCACTCTCCAATAGTCACCATTACTATCTTTATAATAAAGTGCACCATCGTGAGTAGGAATAAGAGTCAATACCCTTCTTTCTACATCAGAAACACCTTTTGCCTGTAATTTTGCACGAATATGACTTGTTACTCTATATATATTATTCTGTAGTTCATGAACATTTTTAAATATATTGTGATTAATCCGCTGCAAAACGTACTCTTTATTACCCGACTCCACTTTGTAAGAGTCGTTAATATGTCCTTTTCCAAGCGGGTCAATTTTCACATTATCATCCTGCTCTATAAATTGAAAAACAACTTCTTTCAGTTTTATTATATCATTCATTCTCTCTGTTTTAGGTTAGTTTAATTGATTTATTTAAAAGATTATGTTTATATTTATTCCTATTCCAACTCCAACAAACCAAAGAATTGAGGCACATGAAAATTTGGAGAAGGCAAATCAATTGGACTCCAACTTAGATAATGAGGTTCGGGAGTTTCATCTCCACACTTATAAAAGTTAGCTCTAATTTTTTGTCCGGACAACTTCTCATTTTCATCAAAACCTAATGCTTTTTTAGGAATCTCCAAAAACACTGTCCAATCGCTCACTTGTACACCATTTTCATATCGATGTTTAATTGTACTATATCTTGATATAGACGACATAACTTCCGCATTCTGAGGCACTCCACTATTTCTGGATTCATTTTTCCTCGACAAAAGTGCGCCTAATACATTACATTCGAAGTTGCGATAAGCAGTTTCTCCATCACGCTGCATAAAAAACTCCACGCAGCTATCCTGCCATACTGAGCCAAAATCCTCAGTATTTGCTGCTCGAAGCTGCTCACCTACAATGGTATAATAAAGATACAATTTATCATTATCATGTGCTGCATATATTGATACAGGTATTATTTTTGGGAATTCACCCTCCCAATTCACCTGATCTATTTTTGCTTCTACTCCTCCTTCGAGGATTACTTTCAATTTGTCTGAATCTGTTTCAAATAATGAAAGATTCTGCATCGGTACGGATAAAGTTTTCATATTCATTTATTAATCCCTCAAAGATATTCTTTTTAAGGAAAATGGGCAAATTTTTTACTGGCAAACATATAACTGCTTTATCTACTAATCAGAAAACTAATTTAATAAATTTCACTCCGATTTCACCTAATGTATATATGTAAAAACCACTACACAAGAAACGGCTGCCAATATCAGGGCAACCGTTTCCTAAGGTTTTCACTTTATACTTTTACAGACATACACTAAATTAAGAACACTATTTTGAAATAAAAATATTGTTCTACAGTAAACAATATTGATGATACTACAAAGCTACTTCTGCACTTTCGTGACCGAAATAAAAACCATTTGCAAGTTGAGGCGTTCCTCCAAACTCACACCTTGTAGCAATAACAGTAATTGTGTCACCTACTTTTATACCTTTGGCAGCTATTAATCCTTTTCTAAAATCACCAGTTGCTCCATATCCTGGATAGCAACCATACATTAGAATGTTACTATCTCCTTCTTTCAAAACAATATTACCAAAATCATTATCTTGAATTTCTGTAATTAATCCGGTTATCAAGTAATAAATTTTAGTATCAACAGGTTTAGCCAGCACCTCAGCTATTGTAGCTTCAGTAACAGAAATAACACTTTCTAAAACTGCACCTCCAACCTGTGGAGCATCATTATAAGCAGCACGTTTTCCAACTATTGTGATTATATCGCCAACCTTTAAATCTTTATCCTGGAAATCCTGAATACCATAAACATATGTTTCACCGGAGAAGTCTCTAATATCTAAATTGCCATAAGTAGTGTTAGAGATATCGGTTATAACACCAGTCAAACGA
>DATGMV010000311.1:0-3064 GCA_035307185.1 Fermentimonas sp.
TATCGTCCGTTGCTGCACGAATATATCAATCGCGGTGTAAAGGGTCATATACCGCAGGATCTCTATTCCTGTTTCGCCTTTCACCATGCATTGCAGGAAACAGGAAGTATGATGAATACCGACTTCTCGAAGTACAGGAAAGGATAATTCATTTGGATTAATCAGGAATGAACCGCAAAATGAATGAGGGTGTATCACAAAAAATGTGATTACACCCTTTCATTTTAGTCTCCTATCCTGGAATTACCTCACATATTTATTCTCCAGTGACCTAATGCCTTTGTGATTATGGTTTTAAAGGATTTCCGGGAATGGATTCTATAGTTGATGATTTTTGAAGTAGTTTTATAGGCTAATCAGTAAACAACATTTTAGAAGTAATGGTACATAAAAAAATAACGTGGATATTTCTATTATTAGGGTTTCTAGCACCTCTATACTCTAATTCTTCGAAATATTATTTCACAAAAATAAGCATAGATGAAGGTCTTTCACAAAGCAACGTGAAGAGCATTTGCCAGGACAGCATGGGATTCATGTGGTTTGGCACCCGTAACAAACTTAACCGTTATGATGGTGTTTCTATGAAAGTGTTTGATGTAGTTGATGAGCAGCAAAGTATGACAAATAATAATATTGGTGCACTTTTAGAAGATTCAGAGAGAAAACTATGGGTAGGAACAGATAAGGGGATTTTTATTTTTGATCCTCTCTTTGAAAGATTCCGTTTTTTTGATTTAAAAACTAAAGAAGGTGTCCAGATTACCAATTGGGTGGCGGATATAAAAATGGATTCTCATGGGAATATTTGGATTGTGATTCCCGGGCAGGGGTTGTTCCTGTATACCAAAACGGAGAGAAGTCTCAAATATTTTGCCATAGGAAGTTATCAGGAGCCTGATCAGGGGAATCCCCAATGTATGTATATTGGTGCGAACGGCTCTGTTTGGATAGGCACAAACGGTGGAGGAGTATATCTTTACAACAGTGATAATCAGATGTTTATTAATTATATGGGTGATGCTAACGGTCGTAATACGTTGAGAGGGCAGAATATTTATACCATTTCTGAATATGGAGATGAGCTGGTTATTGGTATCCACGAAGGGAAATTACTCAAGTTGCATAAAAGAAAAAACATACTTACAGAGTTTATTTCAGAGGAGGTTAATTATAAAATAATCCGTTGTATAGTCACAATCGGCGATCAACTATGGGTAGGAACCCAATACGGTTTATTTATTGTTGATGAAAAAAATAACAGCACTACACATATTACGGAATCACTGGTGAATCCTTATTCAATCTCAAATAATGTCATTGAAAAAATATATCAGGACAAAGAAGGGGGTATTTGGATAGGCACTAATTCGGGAGGTCTATCATATCTTCCAAATCAGGGATTATTTTTTGAAAAATATATCCCGACGCTTGAAAAAGGAAGTTTATCCTGTAAGCAAGTCTCACTTTTAGCTGAAGATTCATCGAAGAAAATATGGGTTGGGACAGATGATGGAGGGGTTAATATCTTTGATCCTGAGACCGGGAAATTTACACTATTGCCGGGAGATGGAAACATAAATACGCTGAGCAAGAGGGTCGTGTCTATTTTGCTGCAGACAGATAAGGCATGGATTGGTTATTTTAAAAATGGGGTTGATATACTTACACTGTCAGAAAGTCGCAAAACACATTATTCCGGCAGAGACCTTAAGTTGAATGAGGCCTCTGCTTTTGCACTTTGTGAAGACAGACATGGGAATATATGGTTAGGGAATGGTTGGGGAGTCTATCTCTGCGATGACAAAAGTATGAATTTCAGACATGTGGAGGAATTTGGCTCATTGTATGTTTTTGATATTCTGGAAGATTCCAAAGGTAATATCTGGGTTGCAAGTATGGGTAGTGGTGTTGCAAAGTACGATCCTGTTACCAGCGAGATGAAATGGTATGGGAACGATATGAACGAACCCAAAAGTATCAGCTCAAACTCTGTGAGTAGTATCAGCGAGACCTCCGATGGATCTGTCTGGTTTTCTACAGACAGAGGTGGCATCTCAAGATATAACAAAGACAGTGATGATTTTACTTCATTTTCAATTAAACAAGGTTTACCTGATGATGTAGCTTATAAAATAGTTGAAGATGAAAATAACAACCTATGGTTTGGCACAAATAGAGGTTTAGTCCGTTTTAATCCTGTAACGGAGTCAATTCGGGTGTTTACACGGCATGATGGATTGTTAAGTAATCAATTTGCATATAAATCAGGATTAGTTACAAAATCGGGGAAACTATATTTTGGAAATAATGAAGGAATGATTGCTTTTGAACCTTCTCAGTTTATGCCTAATAAATATAATCCGCCTATTTATATCACTGGTATTAAGATAAACAATGGGAGTCTGGAAATTGGGAAGAAAGATTCACCTCTCGAAAAAAGTATTGTTTTTACAGATATGATCCGTCTTAATCATGATCAATCTAATATAAGTATAGATTTTGCAGCTTTAAGCTTTACTGCCCCACAATCAAATATGTACGCTTATAAAATGGAGGGACTAGATAGTGAATGGAATTATACAGATAATGAACATAGTATATCATATTCGAAATTACCTCCTGGAGATTACCTATTCAGGGTAAAAGGATCCAACAACGATGGATTATGGAATGAAAAAGGACAATCACTGATCATACAGATTCTTCCCCCGTGGTGGCGATCCTCAGTGGCAACTTACACCTATTTCTTCCTTTTTTTAACATCTCTCTTTTTATTTCTTTTCTGGAATGACCGAAGACAAAAAAGGAAACATTTAGGACGACAAAAACTTTTTGAGGCTGAAAAAGAAAAAGAATTGTATGATTCCAAAATCGAGTTCTTTTCAAATGTAGCGCATGAAATAAAAACACCACTCACGCTGATAAACGGCCCACTTGAGTCTCTCAAAGAGATGCAAATTGAAAATTTAGAGATAAACAAGAATATTGATATTATAGAAGATAATACCAATCAACTCATATTGCTAATAAATCAATTGTTGGATTTCAGGAAAATTGATAA
>DATGMV010000312.1:0-13052 GCA_035307185.1 Fermentimonas sp.
GTTAAGGTGTCTTAGATTTTCTAATACAGATCCGAGATCCTGTGGCTTAACTGTAATCCAAATTATATCTACTTCTGATACAAGCTGTTCTAAAGTCTTGTGAAAGTGGATATCAATATCTTTTTTAGATCTCGAATAATATGAAAACTCAATATTCTTTTCTTCTTTAAGACCCAAATAAACAGCTTTTGCAAGATTCCCAAAACCTATAAATCCTTGTTTCATCTATTCTGATTCAATTTTGTTATTGTTCTTTTGGATTTTAAATCTTGTAAATGGAACCTCTCCATTTAAAGCATTAATTATATAGTTTGGTCGCTGACCGTTCACTATCCACATCTCCACATTCTCTTTCATGCAAATTTCTGCTGCATGAATTTTAGATGTCATGCCACCAGTACCCAAATTTGAATCTCTTTCTTCAATATAATTCTGTATAGAATCAATATTAGTAACCTCATTTATAAGAATTGCATCTGCATGAAGATGAGGATTTCTATCAAATATACCATCAATATCAGAAACAAGCATTAAAAGATCAGAATCCATTATAGTAGCAACAAGTGCTGAAAGCTTATCATTGTCACCCAGTAAAATCTCTTCAAATGAAACAGTGTCGTTTTCATTGACTATTGGAATGTAATCCATTTGCCACAGCCTATTAATAGTATTTCGAGTATTCTCAATAGCTACATTGTTTTCAAAGTCTCTATAAGTGAGAAGTATTTGAGCTATATTTAATCCAAAAGTGCCAAATATTACATCGTACAACTCCATCAGTTTCGTTTGACCTATTGCTGCTAATGCTTGTTTAGAATCTACTCTTTTACTTGCACCATTAATTTCAACAAACTGTCTTGCTGTAGCAATTGCACCAGATGAAACAATAACAATTTCATACACTTTTCTCAGCTCCACAATCTGTCTAGCCAAACTCTCTATAACTGCAAATGATATTCTATTAGTACCTGCAGTAAGTGTGGAAGTTCCTATTTTTATTATAAGTTTTTTCTTCATGAAAATATTCAACAAACTAAATGTTAGTCATAAAATAAGATCTCCTATTCTACAAAGGAAATCTAAAATTGCTATTGTAGTTTAATTTTTAGTGATTAAGTTTTTTTGTACGCTATTCTCTTACTTGCCCATCACCGTATATGTACCATTTGTTAGTAACAAGTTCTTGTGCACCAAGAGGACCTCGAAAGTGTAGTTTTTGTGTGCTAATTGCAATCTCGGCACCAACTCCAAGTTGTCCGCCATCTGTAAATCTTGAAGAGGCGTTATGATAAACAGCTGCACAATCAACTTCTTGCATAAACTCATCAGCCTTAGACTGATTATTAGTTACAATAACTGCAGTGTGTCCACCTGAGTAGTTGTTTATCATTTCAATAGCGTCATCTAATTCATCAACAAGTGAAAGATATAGTTTTGGTGCGAGATACTCCTCGCAAAGGGTAGTTGCATCATTATTAACTTTTATTTCTTTGCATAAATCAACTATTTCACTATTTCCCCAAACTTCAATATCTTTTGTTTTAAGACTATCCACTAAAATAGAAATGTGATCATTCAAATTGTTCAGATTCTTGTTGATTAAAACTTTATCTATCGCATTACATACACTAATTCGTTTTTTACCATTAATAACCAGTTTCACAGCCATTTCAAAATCAACATCGTTATCAATATATAGGAAATTATTTCCTCGTCCGCTTACGATAACCGGGACAGATGAATTTTGAAGTACAAAATTTATCAAACCTTCACCACCTCTTGGAATAATGAGATCTATACCGTTACTGTTACCCTTAATTAGCTCTTGTGTTTCTGAATGTGAAAGTTTTAAATACTCTACATAGCTCTTTTTAACACCACATTTTTCAAGCGACTCCTGCCATAACTCAGTAAGTAAAGAGTTTGTGTGAAAAGACTCTTTGCCTCCTTTAAGTAAAATTCTGTTTCCGGCTTTGAAAGCTGTTGCTGCAGCTTCTATAGTAACATCGGGACGAGATTCGTATATAATTAGAATTGTCCCAAACGGAACAGTACGATTTATAATTGTTAAACCGTCTTCCCTCACATGTTTGTAAAGTTCCTTACCTTCGGGATCTGATTGAAGTGCAACTTCTTCAAGAGATTGAATCATTCCATCAATCTTTTTATTATTTACCTTCAAACGATCCAACATAGAAGCATCCATGTTTGGGAACGCCCCCACATCTCTATTGTTAGCTACAATTATTTTCTCCCTGTTTTGTTCCAATAAATCAGAAAGAGTTTTTAAAACTTTATTTTTGAGATAATGTTGCATGATTCTATGAAAATGAAATTAAATTGATCTCAAAGTTAGCAATTTATTCTTTATTAGATGATAAAACTTATATTTTAGTTATTTAGCCTTCAGAAATAGTTTTAAATTAAACTCTAAGATAATATTGAAGTCAAAACCCCGTATGAAAAGCAAAGAAACATATAATCAGTCATTTAAGGTGCTTTTTCACAATCTATATCCTTTTGTAAAACCATACAGAAGAATGATTGTAGGAACACTATTTCTTACACTTGTTGGTTCATTCGCTGCACAGGTTAATCCTATATTAGTAAATGAAACAGTGACACGTGTTGAAGTATTATTACAACAACCCGATCCTTTCGAAAATGGATTGCAACTATTGCTTATTATAACACTTATAATGCTTGCAAATGAGTTGCTTAATATAGGCATACAGTTTGGACAGAAGTATTTTGGGGAGAAAATTCGTATTAGGGTAGGGAGTGACCTTTCGCAAGCTGCCGTTGATAGGCTGCTACTATATAAAATGTCATTCTATGCAGAACCGGAGAATCAAACAGGGTTATTGCAGACGAGAATAAACAGGGGTGTAGAGAGTCTCATTCGTTTGGTACAAAACTTCTTCCTCGACATTCTTCCTCTTTTTTCTACATCCATAATTGCTCTTTTTGTTATGTACAATGCTAATTTGTTTGTAGGACTGTTAGCAACAATTATTATTCCTGCCTATTTTTTCGTGAGTCAGCGTCAGGCAAGCAAGCTTAAAGGGTGGCGAATGGATTTAAGGGGGCAACGAGAAAGGAAAAACCACGGACTAATAAATATTATAGATTCCATTACTGTAATCAAAAGCTTTGTACGTGAAAAATTAGAAGGAGATAAGCAATTTGAAGTTCAAATGGATATGTTGAATAATCAACTTCAAACTCGTAAAACAAGTTATGTTTATGAAAGCCTAAAGTCTTTTATTCAACAAATAGGAGTGGTATTAATTATAATTCTTACAGTATTTCTCGTATTGGACGGACAAATGGGAATTGGAGCAATAATGATGCATATAATGCTTTTTAGAAACGTATCGGCACCAATTGGTCAGCTACATAGAATATACGATCAAATTAATGATGCAGTGATATACGCAGATGGATTCTTTGAGGTTTTGGATAATGAAGCAGCTATTGAAATTGGAGGTGAAAAGAAGGTTGATAGTGTAAAAGGTCAGTTTGAAATAAACAATCTCAATTTCACATATCCAAATGGTAAAAAGGCATTGAATAATATTAGTCTCTCAATTGAAAGATGTAAAACCACAGCTATTGTAGGATTAAGTGGTGCGGGTAAAAGTACACTAATTAATTTACTCTCAAAATTCTATAAACCGGACAGTGGAATAATAACACTTGATGGAATTGACTTAGAAGAATATGAAAACGGTTCACTGAGGAATAACATTGGACTTGTATTGCAACAAAATCATATATTCAAAGGTACAATATACGACAACATACTCTATGGGAAAACAGATGCCACTTTTGATGAAGTAATATATGCTTCAAAACAAGCATATATGCATGATCAGGTATTATTATTACCAGATGGATATAATACAGATGCTTCAAATTTAAGTGGAGGCCAGCAGCAACGAATAGCCATAGCACGTCTTTTCTTAAAAGACCCTCCAATAATATTCCTTGATGAACCAACAGCAAGCCTTGATGCAATTGCGACAGAACATATAAAAATGAGTCTCGATGCAATTAAAGAAGATCGTACAGTTATAATTATCTCACACTCATTATCACAAATTGTTGATGCCGATATGATACATGTGTTAAAAGAGGGAGAGTTGGTGGAATCAGGCTCTCACGAAAAATTATACCAACAAAATGGAGAATACAGAAAGATATTTGATGCTTCTGCTCGAAGTCTAAACTTAGAAAAGATGATTGATACAATTGTTGTTTAAGAATTTAAGTTAAACCTAATGCCCATGTAATAATATCTGGGTAAACCGGGATAATAGTATCTCGGTTCGGCATTTCCAAATGCAACTGCATTTACTGTTAGCATTGGTGAATAGTGAGTATCTAATAAATTATTCACGCCTACAAACAATTTAATACCCCCAAATTTGGTCAGTGGAAAATAATATGAAACTCTTAAATTTGTAAGAAAATATCTATCATTTATGTTAAGGTTTTGGTCATCAATAAACTGTTCTCCTACAAATTGAAGCAATGCATTCAAGCTTAATCTCTGATTTGGTTGCCACAATATATTTGCTTGCGCCATTTGCGATGGTATACCGGGAAGCTTATTCCCATCAAATACTTCCTCGTTATCAGTAAACTCTACAAAATGATTGAGAGAAAAGGTGTAATTAGCATTTAAAATCATACTACCGGGAAATGAAGTATATCTGAATAACTTCTGCTTTAACATCAATTCTAATCCCCTATGTTTTGTGCGACCAGCATTAATGCCTGTGAAAATTTCTTCTGTAATACGCTTGGTTACCAGCAGATTAGTTAGGTTAATATTATAAAAAGTCGCTTCCAACGAGGTGGCACCATTAAATAGATTAAATCTTGATCCTAATTCATATTGTATGCCCTGCTCCGGTTTTAAATTTTCATTTATATCACCCTCAGGAAGTAAAGTCTCTTCTGGAGAAGGCATAGAAAAACCATGTCCGAGAGAACCATAAAAAGCAATCATTCTATTAGGAGCATAATTAACTCCAAATCTCGGAGAAAAAATTGAGGGGAATTCCCTACTACCGCTTCTATCTCCATCTTCTAAAAACTTATCGATCAATTGATAATTCACTTTATTCAATGCACCTCCAAGTGATATATTCCAATTTGGATTGGGCTGCCAGTAGGCTAAACCGAATAAATTATAATGATTTCTTATCTCTCTGTTTTTGTTTATAAGTTCACCATCCAAATCCATTTTCCAATTGTAAGTGTCATTAATCCACTCAAAACCAATTATAGCATCCCAGTGAGAAGAGTTGAATGTAAGTCTGTTTCTTATACCGCCACCCAAAGTTCCATCATCCAAATTATTAAATGGCCTTCTTTCATAACTATCTGCCCATCTGCCAAAAAGGGTAAACTTATTACTCCAACTTTCAGCAAGCCTATTCGCAAGAGTTACACCACCAATTACACGCTGATAGGATTTATACCCTTCAACCTCTTTCCAATTTACTGCTGCTGCCTTAGGATTGGTCTCATACTCTGTTTTTCCTACAGAACTCGGAATTTGGGCATTCAAATCCATAAGCAAAAGTGTATATTCTAATGAATACCTCTGTTTACTCCACAATCCCGAAGATAAAATTGAAGTACGACTGTGCCGATTGTTTTCTCGATAACCATCTGAATGCAGATGTGACAAATTACCCCAAACATTAAAATTATCACGTTTGTAGCTTCCTGCTGCCGCTGCCTTAATGGTATTGAAATTTCCATACTGAATAATGGCTTCAGAATTGTTTTTTATAGATTTAGGAGTATAGAGGTTGATGTTACCTCCCAATCCTGAGCCGTAAAGTGCAGAAGCGGGCCCCTTAACTACTTCCATCCTATCAACTCCCATAAGATCTATGTCCTCGGGTGTAGATATGCCATCGGATGAAGTAATAGGAATATCATTTAAATATGATTTTATTCTATTGGTATTATATGGAGTGCGACTACCCATGCCTCTAATTACAATTCTACTTGTGGCGTACGTACCACTATGCATGAATATACCCGGTATTGAATTTACTGTATGTGCAAAATTGTTTCCATCTGTTGTTTGTAACTCTATTCCGGATAAAACAGATATGGCTCCGGGTACATGGTGCTGTCGTGTATTAATATGATATGCATTTACCACCACCTCATTTAGGTGTATTGAAGTGTCTGATTGGTTGTAATAATCATCCTGTGCAAATACTCTAAATAATGATAATAAAACAAGAGTTAGTAATAATATAAACTTTCCCATTTTGTCTGTAATGGCAGAGTAAAAAGAAAACCTCTAATAAAAAAACTTAGTGTGTTAAACTAAATAACAGACAATATAATCTTTTGTTTACTTTTTATTTTCAACTACTTCGTGTAGTTTACCCATTTTACTTGCAATTAAAACAGAAACCATAGAATCACCTGTCAAATTAACAACTGTTCTACACATATCAAGTGGTCTGTCAATTGCGAAAATAAGGGCAAGACCAATGGCCATTTTATCGGCGGGAATACCAATTGACTCCAGAACAATTACAAGCATAATCATACCTGCACCCGGAACAGCTGCAGAACCAATTGATGCCAAAAGAGCTGTTAGCACAATAATTAATTGATCAGAAAAATCTAATGGAATATGTAATGCCTGAGCAATAAATACTGCTGCAATTGCCTGATATAAACTGGTTCCATCCATGTTAATAGTAGCACCCACCGGTAACACAAAGCTGGCCACTTCATTGTCGACACCAAGATGTTTTGTAACCCTTGTCATAGTTACCGGTAGTGAAGCAGCACTTGAGCTTGTTGAAAAACCAAGAAGCTGTGCCGGAGCAATCCCCTTCAAGAACCATAGAGGCTTCTTCCCGGTGAAAATAAATAAAATAGTAAGGTAAAGACAAATCATTATTGTCAAACCAAGCAGTACTGTTGAACCATAATTAAGCAATTTTTGTAATATCTGCATATCTTCAGAACTCACAATAATTTGTGCTAAAAGGGCAAATACTGCAATTGGAGCTATTTGCATAATAATATTTACCATTTTAAGAATCACTTCATTTAGTGAGTCAAACAGTGCTGATAATGGTTTCACTCTTTCTGTATCAATCATCAGCATACTTATACCAAATAGAATAGAGAAAAAGATGACCTGAAGCATCATACTATTGTTACTCATAGAGAAAAAAATGTTATCAGGAACCATCTCAACTAAAAAATCCAAAGGTCTGCTTTCTTGTTGCTGCTGCTCTGCTGTAATTATACTTGAAGTGATATTACTATCGCTGGCGTAAGTTTCGGTAAGTTCTTCAATAGTCTCAGGTGGTAACCCTTCACCCGGTTTAACCAAATTTACAAGAACAAGACCAACCGTAATAGCTAAACATGTAGTTAATATATAAATTGCAATAGTTCTAATTCCAATGTTTTTGAAGGTCGAAATATCTTTCAAATCTGAAACACCCTTAACAAGTGAAATCAAAATGAGAGGTATAGCAATAAGTCTTAATAATCTGATAAAAACAGCACCAAAAGGAGCTATCCAATCCAATACGAAATCTTTACCCCAACTAATTGAACTCATTAAAAAGCCGAAGGCTACTCCGGCAATCATACCTAAAAGAATTTTCCAATGAAGCTCTAATCTATTCATTATCAGGTTAATTTTGAGTTGTTGTAGAATATCCAAATTACCTATTTTTCAATACCAACACGATTTAAAATAAAAGCAAATTCAAAAGCAGTATCCTTTATACCTTCATATCTCCCGGTTGCTCCACCATGGCCGGAATCCATATTCATTCGCATAATCAAAATATTATCATCACTTTTTAATGATCGCAGTTTTGCTACATATTTAGCAGGCTCATGGAAAAGCACTTGAGAGTCATTTATACCACCTGTTACCAACATATTAGGGTATTCTTGTTCTACAATATTATCATATGGAGAATAAGAAAGTATATAATTGTAATATTCCTCAACATTAGGATTTCCCCACTCTTCATACTCACCGGTAGTTAAAGGCAAAGTATCATCAAGCATAGTATTTATAACATCAACAAAAGGCACTTGAGCAACAATTGTCTGATAAAGATCGGGTCTGCTATTCGCTACAGCACCCATCAGAAGTCCACCTGCACTGCCTCCCATTGCTGCAAGCTTATTGGAAGAAGTGTAACCTTCGCTAATGAGTTTTTCGCTGCATGCAATAAAATCGCTAAAACTATTTTTCTTTTTCAGAAGTTTTCCATCCTCATACCATTGTTCTCCAAGATCACTGCCCCCTCTAATTTGAGCAATAGAGTATACAAAACCTCTGTCTATCAGGCTGTACATGCTCGCACTGAAATAAACATCTGAGCTCATTCCATAACTACCGTATGAATAAATAAGAGCAGGATTTGAGCCATCCTTTTTTAAACCTTTCTTGTAAACCAAAGCCATAGGTACCTGAACACCATCTGGTGCAGTTGCCCATAATCTTTCCACTATGTAGTCATCAGGATTAAATCCTGAAGGAACTTCTTGCTCTTTTAACTTATCTGTTTTACTGGTTTCAATGTTATACTCAAAAAGTGTTGTTGGCCTATTTAGTGAAGTATATGTATATCTGAATTTAACGTCATCATATTCTGGATTACCGTTAAGTGATGCAGTGTAAACAGGTTCGGGGAAGTTTATTGTGTATTCATTACCATCTGCAATAGGCTTAACTACAATTTCATTAAGACCATTTTTTCTTAATTCAATAATTAGATAATCCTTCAAAACATCAATTCCCTCAATTCTTATTTTCTCATCATGATGTAAAAATTCCTTCCATGTAGATTTATCTTCATATCCAATTAGTGGAGCTTCATAAATTTTACCATTAAGATTCTCTTTATCCTTGTAGCGCACATAGAATTTTTCTTTGTGTGGATAAACGAAATACTCTACATCCTGCTTACGAGGAGCAAAAACTTTGAAACTATCTTCAGGCCTATCTGCAGAAATAAAACGTTCTTCTGAAGTTGTTGAGCTTGCACTTCCAATAAAGATAAACTCTTTAGTTTTGCTTCCCGATACATAGGTTCTGAATTTTGGGTCGGTTTCTTCAAAAACAACCGAGCTCTCATTTTCATTAAGTGCTCTACGATGAATCTGGTAAGGTCTAAGTGTTTTGTCTATTATGGAGTAAAAAAGAGTATTATTGTCGTTTGCCCAAACTGCAGAGGAAGCACCTATAACGGTAAAACCAATTTCCTCTCCACTATTAAGATCCTTAATCTTTAATACAAACTCTGCATAAGAGCCTGTTTCGTTGAAGAGATAAGCAGCTTTGCTATTGTCAGGACTTATCGAGTATCCGCCAAAAATAAATGCTGATAATCCCTTAGCCATATCGTTTACATCAAACAAAACCTCCTCTTCAGACTCCATTGTACCTTTTCTACGGCAGTAAGTTCGGTATTGTTTACCTTTTTCGGTTCTACTATAATACCAGTATCCATTTTTGTATGATGGATAACTCTCATCATCTTCCTTAATTCTTCCAAGTATCTCTTCGTAAATTGTTTGCTGTAAGTCTTTTGTTGAGTTCATTACAGTTTCTGTATATGAATTTTCTGCATTCAAATACTCTATAACATCCGGATTATTTTTATCATTTAGCCAGAAATAATTATCTATTCGCTGCTTATCGAAATTTGTGAAAGTATCAGGTTTCACATTTGCTACCGGTGGGGTAGGAAAGTCGGATTGTTTTAATAATGTCACTTCTTCTTTTTTACTATTGCAACATGCAATTAAAATAGCAATTGCAAATATTGTTATTACTCGTAAATTGTTCATGTGTTTCTATTATGTTTATCCAAAAGGTTTTATTAACGAAAAAGCAAATGTAGTGAAAAAATGCCTACAGACAATACATTCATACAATCACTTAGTAATAATGTTTGATTGTAACCAATTCCATGTCATCTTCGGATCAACACTGTAGTAACACTGTAGTAACACTGTATCAACTCTGTAGTTTTACATTGTTGATTAGGACTATGTACTGACTAATTACTGATCGGGTAGCTTCAAACGGCGATGGCGGTTTTGCATGAAAACAATACATTTACTACTTAAAGCTAACTAATTATTATCTAAATAATTTAATTAACTTTGCCTTGTTACAAGTTCTAATATAAAAGTGGACAAAGACTTACATAAACATCATTATTCAGATGTTAAGAACATTAAGGTTGCTTTTTTTCTCAATTTATCATTTACAATAATTGAGATAATAGGAGGTATACTCACAAATAGTGTAGCCATCTTGTCTGATGCTGTACACGATTTAGGTGATAGTGTAACTCTTGGTTTATCATGGTATTTTCAGAAATTGTCTAAAAAACCCAGGACTAAGGTTTATACATACGGTTATAAACGTTTTTCTTTACTTGGAGCATTGATTAACTCTATTATTCTTTTAGTAGGAAGTGTTGTTATTTTATTTCATGCTATACCTCGATTATTTAATCCACAGCAACCCGATACTAAAGGCATGCTTGTACTCGCAATTATTGGAGTAATTGTAAACGGGCTTGCTGTTCTTAGGTTGCGCAAAGGTAGTTCAATAAATGAAAAGGTGGTTTCGCTACATCTAATGGAGGATGTTCTTGGCTGGTTAGCGGTGCTAATTGGAGCGCTTATAATGAATTTTGTTGATGCACCCATTATAGATCCCATACTCTCATTAGCTATATCTCTTTATATATTTTTTAATGTTTTTAGAAACATGCGTGAGGGTCTGCGAATTATATTGCAAGGAAGTCCTTCTAAACTTGATATCGATGAAGTGGAAAACATACTACTCACAATGATTAATGTTGATAGTGTACACGATCTGCACGCATGGACTATAGACGGTGAGTTTAATATTCTAACAATACATGTTGTGCTTAAAGAGGATATCTCGTTAGAAAAACAACAGAAACTTAAAATTGATATACGTGAATCAATGCTTCGGCTTGGAGTTCAACACTGTACAATTGAGTTTGAACTCCAAGATGAAGATTGTGAAATGGACAATTGTTATTAGTTACTCAAGATAGGTGTAACCATAAAGTCCGGAACGGTAGTTTGATAAAAACTCTTTTCCTTCCTCTACTGATATTTTCCCTTGTTTAACCGAGCTCATAACCCATGTTTCCACTGTTCTGACAAGTTTCTTAGAGTTGTATTGAGCATATTCTAAAACCTCTGCAACAGATTCTCCATCAATGGTTTGGTCGATGCTATAACCTGTTTCTGTGGTAGAAATATGTACTACGTTAGTGTCACCAAAAAGATTATGCAGCGCACCTAAAATCTCCTGATAAGCACCAACAAGAAATACACCAATATAATAAGACTCATTTTTCTTTAGAGTGTGAACCGGTAAATACGAAGAGTGAAAACCATCTTGAGAAGCAAAATTAGAAATTTTACCATCTGAGTCGCAGGTAATATCTTGCAAAGTTGCTGTTCTATCCGGTTTTTCATCCAAGCGATTTATTGGTATGATGGGAAAGACCTGATCTATAGACCATGAGTCGGGTAGCGATTGAAATAGAGAGAAATTACAAAAATACTTATCCGGCAATAGTTTAGAAAGCTGACGCAGTTCTTCCGGAGCATGTTTGGCTCTTGTGCTTGTGCTGTTGATTTCACGGGCAATAGAAAAATAGAGTTGTTCAACTTGAGCTCTCGATTTGAGATCAAGCATTCCAAGACTGAATAGATCTAACGATTCATCTCTAATCTGTTGAGCATCGTGCCATGCCTCTAACATTCGTGGTTGTGTGAGCGAATCCCAAATTTTATATAGTTCTTTAACCAGCTCATGGTCATCCTCCTGAACCTCCATCTCATCTGCCCATTCAGGAAGAGTAGTTGTTTCCAAAACTTCAAATACCAATACAGAGTGATGTGCAGTCAATGCTCTTCCAGATTCAGTGATTATATTTGGATGAGGAATGTTATTCTTGTTTGAAGCATCAACAAAGGTGAAAACTGAGTCATTTACATATTCTTGAATTGAGTAATTAATACTATTCTCAGTAAATGATGATCGGGTACCATCATAATCAACTCCTAATCCACCACCTATATCCACATATTCGATTTTGAATCCCAAAGCGTGTAGTTGAACATAAAACTGTGCCGCTTCGCGAAGTGCAGTCTTTATTCTACGAATTTTAGTTATCTGACTTCCAATATGAAAATGTATTAATTGGAAGCATTCTGTCATATTATGTTTCTTGAGTATTTCCATGGCCTCAAGAAGTTCGCTTGAATTAAGTCCAAACTTGCTTCCATCACCTCCCGATTCTTCCCATTTACCACTGCCTGAGCTTGCAAGTTTTACTCTAATTCCTATATTAGGTTTCACTTTCAAACGTTTAGCAATTTCAATAGTTTGTATGAGCTCATTAAGTTTTTCTATAACTATAAAGACCTTTTTACCCATCTTTTGTGCAAGAAGTGCCAATTCCAAATAGCTTTCATCTTTATATCCGTTACAAATAATAAATGAATCACTATCAGTGTTAATAGCAAGTACAGCGTGAAGTTCCGGCTTGGATCCGGCTTCGAGACCAAGATTGTATTTCTTTCCGCTCGAAACAATCTCCTCTACTACTTGACGCATTTGGTTTACTTTAATAGGGTAAACAATATGATTCTGCGCTTTATAGTTATACTCTTTAGACGCTATGGCAAAACTTTGGGAAATCTTATCAATTCTATTATCCAGTATTTCAGGAAAACGAATAAGTACAGGTGCAGATACATCACGAAGGTAAAGTTCTCGCATCAGTTCACTTAAATCAACTTTTCCACCTTTCTGTTTATACGGTGTAACCTGAACATGACCTTTTTCGTTAATTGAGAAATATCCATTTCCCCATCCGTTGATGTTGTAAAGTTCTTCTGAATCTTCAATTCGCCATTTTCTCATTCTGAAAACTGTTTATAATGAATAAAACCTAAATATTAAA
>DATGMV010000313.1:0-4287 GCA_035307185.1 Fermentimonas sp.
AAAACCATAAAAAAGCCATCTCCATTGTAAGCTCAAAAAATGAAGGCATAATTGGCTCAAACTGATTCTTATATTGTTTCACAAAATCTACAACATACTGTTCATCAATCATCTCTCCATTAATGCGTATTCTTTCTCTGAAATCGATCAAATGAGGCGAAGTATAAAGTCCCACTTTGTAGCCTGCCTCTTGCAAAATTGCTGCCAATAGGTGAGAAGTAGACCCTTTACCGTTTGTTCCACCAACATGAATCGACCTGAAGTTTCTATGTGGGTAGTCAAATATTTTATCTAAAGCAAGACTATTGTCTAATCCTTCTTTATAAGCAGAATGTCCAACTCTCTGATATTCGGGAGTTTGGTTGTATAGATACTGTAAAGTTTGGCTATAATTCATTTAATCGAGCTATTTATTATTAAAAAATTAACGAGGATGAAATCACATAGTGATACACCCTCGTTTATTAAACCTCCTAAAATACAATGGTGTAAAATAGGATTTTTATCTAACTAATTTTTGAGAGGCAATACTGAGTATTGTCTTGAGTAACGCATCTGCTGATCAACATAATTCTCGTCATAAGAAATTGTTACATCAGTTACACTACCATTATCATCCGTGATTAATTTATATACAGGATTCACAAAACCCTTATAAGGAGCAATATTTAGTGCTTCATAGCGTGATAGCACCTCTTTATGAAGGTCCTGATTTACTTTTACACCATATGTTTCAACAAGACTCTTGCCTGCCTCAAAATCGCCTTCAGACTTAATACGTTGTACTTCAGAAAGTAACTCTCCAAAAAGTGAACGCAATTTTTCGTAATCGTTTATAACGATATAAGTCTTATCATCCTTTTTCTCAAAAGCAACTACTCCTTCACCTTTCTCAATAACCCAATTGGCAATTGTAGCACGGTTACGCATATGTGCTTGCTCAATATCTTTTCCCGGTTGTATACGAGTGAGCTGAGTCATTGCACCATTCATAATATATGAATAGTATTCAGCTTTGTAAGCTTCATTATCGGGCAGTAATCCCAGTTCTACTAACTTAGGATCGGCAAGATAATACAGAGCAAAAAGGTCGGCACGAGTTTCCTCTAAAGGAGATGCATATGCCTGAAGAACATCAGTAGATACACCGGGAAGAAGTTTGCCTGAACCGTGACCTAAACATTCGTGTAAATCGGTGTGGAGATTATCGGTTAGAGTACCATATTTCTTTGTAGACTCAATCTCATTATTGCTCCACATAAATTCTTCTTTAAAACCATTACCCTCGGCAGCCTTATCGTATGCAAAAGTGATATTGTCAATTGTAACAGATTTCGATCCATGATCGCGACGAATCCAATCTGCATTTGGCAAATTAATACCAATAGGAGTAGCAGGGTAGGTATCGCCACCAAGCATAGCCGCAGTTACAACCTTTGCAGAAACACCTTTTACTTCTTCCTTCTTAAAGCGGTCGTCAATTGGTGAGTTATCTTCAAACCATTGTGCGTTATCACTGATAATTTTAGTGCGTTCAGAGGCTTCAATACTCTTGAAGTTAATAAGCGATTCCCAGCTGCCCTTCATCCCCATTGGGTCTGTATATGTTTCGATAAATCCATTAATGAAATCTACCTGCGACACAGTATCATTAACCCATTTAACAGAGTAATCATCAAAAGTCTCTAAGCTACCGCTCTTATAAAACTCAATTAGAGTATTAATTATATCTTTCTGCTGCTCGTTTTCTGCAACAACAGACGCTTTTTCCAACCAGCCAATAATCCTTTCAATAGCTTTGTCATACATACCTCCAAGCTTCCATACCTTCTCACTAACAACACCGTTTTCTTTAACAACCTTGCTGTTTAGTCCGTATGAAACAGGAGTATTATCGTTGGGATCTTTCATTGCATTATAAAAATCCTCAACTTCTTTTTGAGTTACATTCTCATAAAAATTAACTGCAGATGTTTGCACAATATCAGTTCCTGAAGCCTGACTCATTCTCTTTGGCATAACTGAAGGGTCGAACATTACGGGAATGATTTCCTCGAGAGTTTCATCGGCAGCCATGCCATCTCTGAAAGGCATTCTGCCCGGATCCACACTCTTTACTAAAGTTGTGAAATACTCTTTAGAGAATTGAGGTGTGATCTTATCTTCAGAATAGTGATGATGTATGCCATTTGCCATCCAAATCTGTTTCAGATAAGTCTCAAAATTCTTCCAGTCGTCTGTCGACTTATCACCCATGTAATTTTCATATAAACCTTCACATACTCGTCTTATCGTCAGATTATAACGATTGTGCTGATCCCAAAGAATATCACGCCCCTCTAAAGCAGCTTGTGAAAGATAATATATTAGTTCCTTTTGTTGCAATGATAAGCTATTGAATCCGGATACCGGGTACCTAAGAATTTCAATATCTGCAAAGCGGTCTACCTTATATTCAAAAGTAGAGTAATCAATATCATCAATTGTTGCTGCACTATCTGTTTTCTTACCTTCGTTACAGGCTGAAAACAGAAATATGGTTGTAAGCATAAAAATTACTTTTTTCATTTTATATGAATCAGTTTGTTTTGAACTTGTATTTCACTTGAGACAATTCCTCGTTGGCTTTAGTAATTTTATCTTTAAGTTCCATCTTATATTTAGCCAACTTTGCTTGTGCCTCAGCATCACCCGAAGCAATGATTTGCAGTGCAAGTATGGCAGCGTTTAAAGCACCATTAATACCAACCGTTGCAACCGGTATGCCCGGAGGCATCTGCACAATTGCAAGAAGAGCATCCATACCATCTAAAGATGATTTGATGGGAACACCTATCACCGGAAGTGTAGTCATTGATGCAATTACTCCGGGCAGATGTGCAGCCATTCCGGCAGCAGCAATAATAACTTTAATACCTCTTTTTGAAGCACCTTTTGTGAATTTCTCAACCTCCTCCGGAGTTCTGTGAGCCGATAAGGCGTTTATCTCAAAAGGAATCTCCATTTCATTAAGAAACTGCGCTGCTTTTTCCATAACGGGAAGATCAGAAGTACTTCCCATTATAATACTAACTATTGGACTCATATAATATTTTATTTACCAATAAACTCTTTATACTCATCGGCACTCATCAGACCGTTCACATCATCGGGGTTTTCAAGTGAAATTTTAATAATCCAACCACCTTCATACGGTTCTTTATTTATAAGTTCGGGTGCATCATCAAGATCAGGGTTAACTTCGAGCACCTCACCTGTAACTGGCATCATAAGGTCTGAAACTGTTTTTACAGCCTCTACACTGCCAAAAACTTCACCCTGTTCAACTGTCTCACCTTCAGTAGTTACGTCAATAAAGACAATATCACCCAATTCCTCTTGAGCAAAATCAGTTATACCCACATAAGCCTCATTGCCTTCTACTCTCACCCATTCATGATCTGTAGAATACTTAACATTTTCAGGAAAGTTCATAGTAATTGAATTTTAAAAATTTATAATTATGTAAATGTACTATTATTATCTATGTGTATAAAATATGATGTTAGACACCTAATTTAACAAAAAGAAAAGCAACTGTAAAGCCCAGTATGAAGCCTGCAATTACCTGAGAAATTGTGTGACGTTTAAGAATCAGTCTCGATGTACCAACAAATCCGGCAAGTATAAATAACCCTATAAACAACCAGTATGGATTTGAATTCTCGACGTAATAACATACCGACATTACGCCACCTACCATTCCGCCAACACCAAACATATGAGCGCTTATTTTCCAAACAAGTGTAATCAAAATTGCAATTATCATTATTGCTATAGAACCTGCCATCATCATTAAAAACCAACTTGGCATCTGAATCCTATAGTAGAATATTATCATTGCACTGTAAGAAAATAGAGTGATCAGATAGGGCAGAAATCTCTCTTTTCTTACTTTCAAAGAAAGGTCCGAAATCAACTTCAACCTTAGCAATAAGTATATCAGTAGTCCGGGAATTACAAACGAAAAAAGAAAAACAGGTAGAACTATTTGCCAAAACCTGTCATGAAAAACTACACCAAAATAGGTATATAAGAACAGTAGCATAACCCCGTAAGTTGGCATCAATAGAGGCTGAAAAACTGTAGATATAAATGTTGAGATTGATTTCATTAGACAAAGTTAAAGTTTTTTTCTCAATCGTGCCACAGGAATATTCAATTGCTCTCGATATTTTGCAACAGTACGACGGGCAATAACATATCCTTTTTTATTCAGCACATTTGTTAACTGCTCGTCTGTCAGAG
>DATGMV010000314.1:0-11352 GCA_035307185.1 Fermentimonas sp.
TTTAATATTGGGCATGCTATGAATCCCTTCAGAATTGATATATTTTATAGCGTAAAAGTATTGGTTGTTAATAGAAATTTCAATATCGAAGAAGGAGTTTACGGAAGGGTCTTCAATGGTTTTTATTAAAGTAAGAGATTCTTTACTTTTTCCTTTATAAAGTTGATAAGAAAAAACTTTATCATTTGGTTTGTCCCATCTGATAGAAATATAATTTTCAATGCGATTGACCTCAATATTTAAAGGTATTTTTTTTCTGTATCCGGGTTCAAAAAACATTCTAAAACTATTTGATATTGAACTGTTGTTCGAATTATCCCAGGTTATTATTTGATAAGAATTGAAGTTGCCTATAATAGCTTTATAGTCTTTAAAAGTCGAAGTACTATCATTCCATCGATATAATGTGTCAATATTAATTTTGTCATCAGAACTTCTGATCAAAGCGTGATTTTTAACATCAGAACTTGTAGAATTAATCCAACTAATATGAACCACTGAATCTCTTCGCTTTGCAAAACTAATGATATTGGGAATTGGAGGTATGGTGTCAGGTTTTATTAAAAGTAAGGTGTCCGAATGAACAGAATTATTGTAATTTGAATCAACAACAATAACGTAATAATATATTTCAGAAGTAAGATTATCCAAGGATAGAGTATCTCTATAATCCAGATTCAAATTTAACCGTGTTGTTTTCTCAATGAACTCTTCATGTTTATCATTTGCCCTATAAACTCTATAACCAATGATGTCTTTATCCTCGGGAGCTTCCCATGATAAATCCACAATTCCTAAAGAGTCTATTGTACCTGTTAAATATTTTACTGGATTAGGTGGTTCTTGGTCAAGTGTGAAGAAATAATGAGGGAGCGAGAAAACAGTATCTTTATCTTTATTGAAAGCGATGACTTTGTAGTAGTATGCATCACCAGTTCTTTTCACAACTTCAGCATTAATGGTGAATAACGTATCGTTTTTATCATAAGTGATTTCTTTAAGTATTTCAAAATCACCATCTGGTATATTGGATCTCAACAACTGAATTGTATTTAGATTAATATGGTCCACCCCATCCAAAGGATGTACAACTCCCTTAATTACTCTGATGTAATCTTTTGCTTCAACAGTATCGATTTGAATCCATGCATTGGTGAGTTTTGGCACGTAAATCTTCTTTATTATATCTGAAGGCTGTTTTTTACCGAATAAATCAATTCCAGAAATTCTGTAAAAATGAAATTCCCCTTGTACTAAACTATCATCCCTTATGAAATCATCTGTTCCTTTCTTTTCAAATTCGGAACGAAAAGGCAAGTAAGGCTCTTTATTTATGGGTTTAAAATCATTTTTGTTGGTAATTGCTTTTTCGACATGAAACCCAAAGAATTCTTGGTTATAATTTTTAGATTTCCATTCAATGTCAATTGTTTTCTTTTTATCTAAAGTAAGGTTGAAATCTACAGAAGTATATTTTGTAATTTGATTTGGATCTATTAAAATTCTAAACTTTTCTTTACCAGCTGTAATTTCATAAGCATATTTTTTCTTTTTATCAAAGTCCTTATCTATAAATATATTACCACATATAAACTGAAAATCTGGTTCAGATAAGTTAGCTACCAAACTTAAAGCAAAAGCGTAGTTTTTGATTCCTTCCTCTAATTTATCCTCATCAAAATAGGGAGATAATAGTAATTCATAAGAATCTTGGAACCATTCTTCTTTTTCATATTTAATGTAGTTTTCTTTACCGTTTGATAAGTTAAATTGGCTCCCACCTGCAAAGTCTATCTCTTCCAGTTCTTTACTCTCATTCAATGCGACTTTTTTAACGGTTATTTTTTCGGTGAGTAGGAGTTTAAATTGTTCGAAATTATTGGGGAGCCATTTGATAGAAATGGAATCCTTGGTAACTTTAGTGATCGGAACAGGAGCTTGTGCATGTCCAATAATTACGATAAATAAAGAAAAGATGATAAAAAATAATTTAGCTCTCATTTTTGTTTAATATATTAGATTACAGTCTGTTCCAATTTCCATTTCGACATTGAAGTTGAAGTTTATTATTCCTAAAACTTGAGCTTCAACCCCTACTGCACCATATAGAAACGTAGGATTGGGAAGCTTTCCTTGTAGAAGAGCAGCCATGGATAAAGAGCCGATAGAATAAGTCTTTTTTAGTTCATTGTTTTTATATTTTCGAGCTCCTAAGCTACCATTCATGTAAATATAAACTTGGCCTAACACATAATAATTATTTATGCCAACATTTCCAGATCTTCCTCTGCAATTTGCTGTTGAAGAAAGCTTCATTAACATTGCATCAAAACCTCCCCCTAAATTGAGACCGACATACCCTCTCCATTTTGTGCTTTTGGGGAATTCACCATTAAAACCGATATTGAAGTTCATACCAGATACAAACCCACCACCAGTGCTTACCGCACTATAATCAATATTTTGTAGAGAGCCAGCTCCAACAAGGTTTGTAACATATGAAGGAGGAGACGGTATAGGATCTACTTGTGTTCCAACCATAAAGTACGTGTTTGCATTTAGAATATCAACAACGGTAACATAAGCCCTTTGGGATGGACGGTTCAACCAAAAATACCAATCTTCCTCAGAAATGTGTAATTTGATATTCAACCCCCCATGCAAGACTGAAGGTACAGCTATACTTGCATCTATAGTAGCGTCTAATACTTTATCATTGTTGTTGTAACCTACCGCCAATTGTCCTTCCACCTTCGTGACATCATTTTTATCCCTTTCAGAACGATTTACCATCATAAATGCTCTTCCATTCAAATCAATAGAAGCAAAGCCGCCGTTTGGATTGAAGGCAATTGCCAACACTACTTCGCCGTGGAAAAGTTTTTCATCTGTATTTTTTATACCTACTCCGGCTCTCAATTCTAATCCTTTTGTATTATCAGGAACAAAAGGGATTGCATTTGAAGTTGATGAAATATTTCCAGTAACACGGTCAAGCAATTCACTCGTGTTGTAAACTGAGTTTACCCTATTTTGCGCTCCACCATAAAGGGAGGTTAAGAAAAACCCAGAAGCAATCTGTATATTAACTGGGACCGCAGCATCGAAAAACCAATATTTATAATCAGACATTTTTCCAAACCCAACAGAAACCATCATGGGATCATCCATAAAGGAATTTATTTTAAGAGAAATCGATCCATAAAATAGATCACCAAAAACTGGATCATCATTTTTCACAGCGATAACTCCTTGTAATTTAAAAGCAGAAGTGTTTAAATCAATTCCTATATCATCTATACTAAATCTATCGTATTTTATTCCAACTTTTCCTGTATTAGGATTAGTTGTTATTTTTGTATGTACTTGAAAAGCTGTGTTTACAGAAAATGAGTTACTTTCGTCTCCATCTCCTCCTAGGTTCAGCCCAATTGCTGCTTTAAAAATCAAATTACTTTGTGGGGTGATTTCTATTCCTATATTATCAATCGATATTGGAAGTCGCATAATTTGAGCCGGACCATCACTAACTAAAGAAAAGCTTCCGCTTTGAAAGAAAGGGGCTTGATTCGTTATTACTAAACTTTGAAATTCAATCCCTTCCACCGCACCTTTGGTGGCGTTTAATTTCCAATCACCGTGTAGAGTAGCTTTTGGCAGAAACTTATTGTTAACTACTGAAACTTCTAAAATAGAAGATGGTGATAAGCTAATGGTGGATGAAAATGCGCTGATGGAGACATTGTCTTCTGGGGATATAGAAAAATCATAGTCAAATCCTGTTGATGCGGTTGATGATTGAATTGAAGCGCTATAAGCAAACACTTGGTCATCTAGCGGGGGAACACCGATTGATCCCGATAAGGACCCCGCTATTAAATGGTTGGCTTCGAATTCAAGTTCAAGATTATCCAATGAGAAAGGCCATCCAGAAGCATTTCCTCCGTTATTTATATTGAATATGTTTGTAGCGCCAATTGTACCTGTTAAGCCAGCGTCATCTATTATCAAATTGTTAGCATAGATTTCTGTTGCTTGTCCATCTTTTGATAGTTTTTCGGGTAATTTTATCCGTGCACTTTGAGCATAAAACCCTTTCCAAGTTTCGATTCCTCCAACAAGCGTTTGTGAGGTGTATGAAGGCAGATTTATTCCAGGAGGATTTGTGCTTTCACTTCTGTCAATTGAAATATTTTCTAAATAGAAAGTGATTTCATCCATTCCCTTTATTCTAAAAGGATCCATATCACTTAGTGTAAAAGTAAGGTCTTTTAAATTTTGAATGACCATTTCAATGCCTGCAGTTATGGGTTGGTTAGCATTGTTGGCATTAATAAAGCTTTCTGAATTAAATATAAAATCCAAACTTAAACTTGTTTGTTTGTAACCATTACAATCCCATTCAATATAGTTTTTCCCATCATTTTTGAACTGCACACTAAATTTTGGGCCCAAATTGATATTAACAGGAGAGATAAGTTGAAGCTTTGCATTTTCTGAATCAACAACTCCTTTCGGATTAAACTGTAGGTCTTTTGCGGCAAACGCTACTTTCTGTTCTGAATCAGGGAAATCTAAAGCCATATATACACTGAAAAATGCCCCTTCGGGAGTAAAATAAGCACTGTCTATACAAATGATATATTTGGTTTCACCAATTTCTTTTACTATGCCAATTGGCAAAGAAGTGGAGTCTTGAGGGTTGAAGGTCGTGGTTTGCATTGAAGGATTGTTTCGTATTACACTGTCTAACGAAAGAGCCTTGTTTATTAGCTTTGATAATTCTGGATTTATAGCACTTGTGTCGGATGATTGACCGTGTAAAACAATCGAAAAGATTGAGATTAGGGCAATTGTTATTAAAAACTTTTGCATTTTCGTAGTAATAGTATATTTTTGACGAAGTTAATAAAATTTAATATTGACTACAACTATTTTATTCTAAACTACTACTATGAAAACAATTCTTCCAAAGAAGATATACATAACATCTGTTTTTATTATTATCTTTCACTGTGCTTATAGTCAAATCCTAAAAAATAATAATTTAAACTTAAACTCCGGAGGAGCAATATATGATGTTGCTTATGATAGTTATTTAGATGCTTTTATTGTTGTTGGGGACTTTAATTCTGTCAATGGAGTTCTTCAAAATAATATAGCCTTTGTAAGTGCAACTACATTTGATCTTTTACCAATAACAAAACAACCTTATATTGATGTAGATGGGCCAATTAGAACAGTTGAGGTACATAAAAAGGAATCTACTACAACTTGTAACCCTTTATGTTTTGTGAGTCAAGGACATTATAGTGTGTTTATTGGAGGTGATTTCAGTAATGTCTATGTAAATAATACAGGGACTCAAGAACGAATTAACCTTGCAAGGCTAAGTTTTTCATTTTTTGATTCGGCAGGCATAAATAAAAAATATGGTTTGTCATCATGGGATGCTGAGATTTCAAGTGGATATGGTTGGGTGAATGATTTAAAAATAAATGAAGATACATTGATTGTTGGTGGTGTATTTACAATTGATAATCCAACATATAACAATAGTTATTCTATTTCTAATATAGCCTCCTTCAGCGTGTCAAGTAATAGTGTCTCACCAAATGTGAATCATTTTAATTCGATTTCGACACAATTAACAAATATGGAAGTCTTACACATAGAAAATAAAAATGCAAGTTCTTATTATGTAAATCTAATGTCTTCGAATATAGGTTATGGAATAGATGCCCATCTGTTTGAAATTGATGCATACATAGGGTTTAAAACACCTTTTCCCAGTTCATATTTAGGACCGCCTCAGAATTCTGGTGGTGATCATTTTGTCAATTACACCTATTTTAAGAGTTCTTTAGATACCTTAACATTCTTATCTAAAAGACATCCTTATTCAAGCTATTGGAATGTTTATAATGAAGATAGATCAATAAAAAACCTCGTTTTTCATCCTGACTTGTACTTCCCAAATCTATCAAATATATACATGGCAGCCTATCAAAACAGGGTGTATCTTTGTGAAGATGATAACAATTTTTTGAAGACTTATAATTATCTCGGTGATTCAATGCTTCGAGTTAAATATCAGATGTTGAATGGAACTCTAAACTTGTCACTTATAGACCCATCTATTCCCTCGGATCCACTCGATAATTTCACTCCATGGTATAGTGATATTTCTCAGTATGCTTCAGTGTGGGAGCCTGCTAAGATTTATAGAAGGCAAGACAAATTGTTTTTGTCAGGGAACTTATTAACGAAAGTAGGTCAGCACGAACGTATAGGTCTTGCTGTCTTTTGTTTAGAACCTATAAATGCTAAACCTTTTATCCAAGCAGATACAACCATTTGTCAAGGGAATATTAGAACCTACACGATACCTAAAGCTAAATATGCTAATGGTTATAAATGGACGTATACAGGCGATGGTGCAAAAGTAGTTAATATAGGTCAATCTATGGCTGATGATACTTTAATTAGTGGTGTTCCAATATATTTTAATGACATTGAAGCAAATTCGATAGTGATAGAGTTTCTACAGGGTACCACTGCTGGTACTTTAACCGTTGAGCCATATACAATTTGTAATACGTCTTCGGACTATCAGTTTTCAAAAGGGCAAGCAATAGATTTAACATTAGCTCCATTGCCAAATCTATCGATGGTTGCCGATACATTGGCGTTTAATTGTATAAATAATGATAGTCTTAACTTAGAAATGATAGTTGTAGCTACAGATCACACTTATTCTTGGTTTAAAGCTGGAAGTCCTGAACTAAGTACTGATTCTCTTTTTACTATTTATAATTCAACTTCTGGCTCTAACTCATCTGTCAGTGCACCAACTCTCTTTTATGGTACAGTAAAAGAAGCTATAAATGGTTGTACAAATACAGATAGTATTTTTGTTGAGTATGATATGGTTCCACCTAATATTAGCCAAACAGATATTACTGCTAATCCTAGCGTATTTAATTGTTCAACAACTCAAATGGATTTCGATATCAACTTACCAAACGTCATTGTCGAATGGGGTTTAACGGACTCTACTGTTTTTACAAATGGTACTTTTACAGTTTACTCAAAAGATACTTTAAATTTTTATGCTCATATTACTAATGTCTCAAACGGTTGTAAAGCTGTACAACAATATCAAATCGAAGTAGATGAAACACAATTAACTGGTGAGATATTAAATTATCCAAATTTTAGTCAGGGAATTTTAGATACGATTAATTGTAATCAAACACTTTTAAATTTAACTATTGACTTTTCAGTCAGTGATTCTGCAACAATAAATGATTCTATTAGTTGGATATATAACGGTACCTATATAGGAAATACGTTGACTTTGACTGAAACTGACTCAAGCACTTCAGTATATCAATATATTACCTATAACGATGAGTCAAAATGCACAAAATCAGTAGATGTCATTGTTTATTTCGATTTTGAAAAACCTTTTGTTTCTCATTTCTCAACCCCACCCACATTAAATTGTTCAACGGATTCATTACAATTAATGCATCCTAATCCCTATAATCAAAATGAAACAACAGGATGGCTAGATACAATGAACATTAATTCATACAGTGATAGCTTAACAGTGTATAATCCCGGTACTTACTTGTATGAATCTATCTTAAATAGGAGTGGTTGTGCAACTATAGATACTGTGCAAATTATCCAATCCAATGAATTGTTATTGAGTTCAACAAATGATACAACAATTTGCATTGGAGATCTAGTAAACCTCAATGCATCACCAATTAATTATTCAAATTCGGTTGATTATACTTGGTCTAATGGTGATAATACACAAGCGACTTCTGCTACTGGAGGAATTGATGACACCTTATATGTTACTGCCATATCTTCGGATGGTTGCGTAGGTTTAGATACAGTCGTGGTGAGTACGAATGACCCAATAACTGCCAGCTTCAATACTTTTGCTGGTTGTATAGACGGTAGCGCAAGTATTGCAGTAGATACTATTTTCGGAGGTGCGGGAAGTTATGCTTATTCCTTAGATGGACAGAACTTCGTTTCAAACGGTACCTTCACGCAGCTTTCTTTTGGGAATTATCCAGTATTGGTGAAAGATGGAATGGGTTGCACCAAATCATTTAATGTTGAGGTGGATAACAATGCCCAAGCACCGAGCTTGAACTTCTTAGTTCCTACCTATAACGAAGTTGGCGATACCATTGTAGCGGTTAATATATCAGATTTTAATGGATTTGATTCGCTTTATTGGGATTATCCTGGCAATACTAATATTATAGAGATCAATGATACCATGTTAGTTTTTAGTTTTAATACTGAAGACTGGTTTGACGTAGGTATTGTAGCTTATCAAGATACTTGCTCATTTAGGTTCGATAAGTCAATATACTTTGGACCTTATAAGCCATCGTTCGATAGCACAGACGACACTTTGGGAATTACGAATTTAGTGATCTATCCTAATCCTACAAATGGTCAATTTACTGTTGAAGTAATGTTTGGTGTTGTTCAATCTTATTCCATTATTGTTACGAACTCAAATGGACAATTGATTCCGCAAATGACAATTAATGGGCAAGGAGATGAGGTAATAGAGAATTTTACTTTCCCTATTGGTTCTGCAACAGGAGCATATCATATAAATATAATTAGTGAACACGATGCAAGAAATAAAATAATTATTCTTCAGTAACATGAAAAATTTTATTTTCATTTTATTTGGAATGATACTCTCATTCAGTTTAACTGCTCAGAATCTGGACAAGATTGGTAGTGAAGATTGGTTCTCAATGGGAGGCGGTATTCAAACAAATATGGTGTTTAATCAAAGCTCTTTACCTACTAATGCACGTGAACCATTTACGCAAGTGCTTACTGGAAATGTAGCCTTTAATATTCTTGGGGTTTCATTGCCTTTTTCTTTTAGTTTGAGCAATAACGGTACGGCCTACTCACAGCCTTTCAATATGGTGGCATTGCATCCAAGCTATAAAAACTTAAAAACACACATTGGAATCACTTCAACTAGTTTTTCTCAATATACTTTCTCAGGACTTAATTTTGCAGGAGCTGCTGCTGAATACTCATTCGATAAATGGACTTTCAAAGCATTTGGAGGAAGATTGAAAAAAGCAATTGAATACAATGCAGAGGTTGATAATATTAATGAAGTTTCATACAAAAGAATGGGATTCGGAATTCAAACTGGTTTTACACATAAAATTATCAATGCAGAGATTATTTTACTCAAAGCTTATGATGACCCCAAATCTTTAAAATTACATCCCAAAAATCCGGAACTTACTCCACAAGATAATTTTGTGATTTCAGGTAAAGCAAAGGTAAATGTCTTTTCTGGTTTGTCTCTTGATTTAGAGCACGCAACTAGTTTTATAACTCAGAATACAAGATTTAATACAATCGACAACGCATATAAAAGATCAGGTTATGATTTTTTAATAAGGGGAAATGAAACGAGTGATCAAAACATGGCGTGGAATGCAGGTGTGAATTACAGTTATAAAAAGTTTAAAATTGGGGTTAAATATGAGAGAATAGCCCCAAACTACAAGACATTAGGTGGATTGTATTTTAACAATGACCTAGAAAACATTACCATAGCTCCAAACATTTCTTTATTTAATAGCAAACTAAATATATCAGTGAACACTGGTTTTCAAAGAAATAATTTAGCCGATAACAAAGCCAATGTGATGAAGCGATGGGTTGCAAACGGTTCAATTTCTGCACAATTGATTAAAGGAATGAACCTCAGTTTTAATTATTCCAATTTTTCATCCTTTACCCGTAAAAACCCAAATGCTGATCCGTTTTATGATGTGATTCTTGATACAATGAATTACTACCAAGTTTCAGAGAATATGTCAGTTTCATGGAATTACTCTTATGGAAAAGAAATTAAACACGCTTTTAATGCAAATGGCTCCTATGCGGAAAGTCAAAATATAACAGGTCGGTTAGATGATGCAGCTGCATTCGGATTCAATACCAATGCTGAAACAACAACTGCTCCTGTAGAGACATATAACGGAATAGCTGGTTATAATTTAGGTCTTTCGAAAAGTAAGTGGAGATTTGGAGTGACGGGTAATATTAATTATACCGAAGCAATGAATAATTTAAATGTCCATTATGGACCAGGTGTGAACGCATCAAAATCTTTGCTCGAAAATAAATTAAACATTACCACTGGAGTAACTTATAATAGGCAAGAAACCAACAAGGAACTGTCAAACCATGTAATGAATTTAAGAATGAGTCTTCGTTACTCACCAAAATTATTTGAAGAAAAATATGGGAAACTTTCAGTTTCTCTTTCGGGAAACTATACCAATCGATTTGCTGTAGATCCAAATGCTACCTCTACTAAGAATTCAACTATTATCGCTAATTTAGCCTACACTTTTTAAGATGAAACTACTCATTACACATATCACTAAACTTTTAAGACAATCAATTTGGTTTTGGATAGTACTATTGAACTTTTCATTAAGTTCAAATCTCATCCAAGCCCAAAACTACCCAGTTCAAGTAAGCATCAATGCTACAGGACCCTTTTACAACTATCTTCCTTACTATTCAGATCAAAATAATCACCTACAAATCATTGCTATTCTAACGGATTTCAATACCAGTGACATCAATGTAAAGTTAAGACTAAGAATTGAAGGGCCTGGCTACGAACTGCGCACCAATCCCAATTTCCATGGCGGAAATACATTCTTACTTTCTTCTGGAATGCCAGAATACATTCAAGGAATTGACTTAGCTCCTTTACTTACCAATAACAGCTTAATCAAACAGCCGAGTAATTTTGACCTCAATAATTTACCCGAAGGATTTACTACAATTTGTGTCGATGTTATAAAAGATGGACCCACACAAGAAGTACTGAGTACAAACAATTGTTATTCTTTTTACCTACAAAAATACCAACCACCCTTACCACAATTGCCGTTTTGTGAAACACAACTCGATCCGCAATTGGGCTTTTACACTTTTCAATGGTCGCCTCCTGTAGGGTATACGCCAACCATAAATAGTCAGGTTGAATATGAATTTGAACTTTACGAATGGGTAGACCAAAGCAATTACAATATTTTTCAAACTGGACAAGGACTTGTTTATACTGAAGTTACTGACCAAACCCTTGTGCAACTATCTTCCTATGATGTACTCTTACAAGAAGGATTGCTCTATGTTTGGCGAGTAAAAGCAACTATATTAGACAATGGACTTCCCGTTCAGATGATTGAACAAGATGGGATTTCTGCGCCTTGCTCTTTTCAATTTGGGCAGGCTCAAACCCTCGAAGAA
>DATGMV010000315.1:0-2244 GCA_035307185.1 Fermentimonas sp.
TAATATAGCGGATCTATTCTTCTGAAGCTTTTGAGTGTTTTTGTATCGCTTCCAATTGATATGCCTACGCAAAGCATAAGTGCACATAAAACGTAAAAGCTAAATTTGTTGTCGAAAAAACCGGAAGGGATTATTTTAAAATATCCCACCAATATTCCAATAAGGAAAAATGAAACAATAGTGAAGCTTGTTTTCATCTATTCACTTTTTCTTATGTTTGATGTACCTCCACAGCAGAAGTGCCATGACTGCACTACCTAAAACTGCGGCAATTGTTATAATAAGTGCTTCGAACCCTATTGTTGTTATTCCCGAAATTATGTCAGGGTTCATGCCCACTTCAATGCCTAATAGAAACAGAAGTAAGCAGATTAAAATCATTATAGCTTTGGAGGTATATTTTAGCTTTCTTTTTCTGAGAATAAAGCCAAGTATACCTCCAAGAAACATAAATGCTATAACGATAAACATAAGTAAGATTTAGAAACTTCTCAGTTGCCGGCTTTGTGATCAAGGAACTTTTTTAAATATAGATCGTTCAGCTCATCGCTGTCGCCATAATACTCACGGGTTTCCTCTAATTTCTTATGCATCATATCTCTAACCTCGGCATATTCAGGGTTATTGTATTGGTTATTCATCTCCTGTGGGTCAGTTTCGAGATCATAAAGCTCCCACTCATCAACATCGTAATAGAAGTGTATGAGCTTATATCTATCGGTGGAAACACCGTAGTGGCGTTTAACCATATGCACGGCAGGATATTCGTAGTATGTGTAATATGCTACATCTCGCCACTTGTCGGTTTTGCCTGCAACAAGATCTCGGAAAGATTCGCCTTGCATCTCTTCAGGTGCCTCAACACCTGCATAATCCAACAGAGTAGGGGCAAAATCTAAATTCTGCACTAATTTATCTATCACAGTGCCCGGCTTAATCTCTTTTGGATAGCGTATCAAGAGAGGTGTTCTGAACGATTCCTCATACATAAATCTCTTGTCGAACCACCCATGCTCACCAAGATAGAAGCCTTGATCGGATGTGTAAACTACAATGGTGTTTTCTGCCAAACCCGACTCCTCAAGGTAGTCTAAGAGTTCTCCAACACCATCGTCTACCGACTTAATAGTGCGTAAATAATCTTTTATGTAACGGTTATATTTCCAATGTGCAATCTCCTCTTCGGTCATGTTTGCATAATTGGCTCTAAATTCCTCGTTTTTAGGTGTATATGCTGCTAACCATGTTTCCCTCTGTTGAGGAGTCATTCTCTTTAATTGATTATACAAGACGGTACTATCTCCATTTGGTGCAACAATCATCTTAAAGTCGTGCCCCCACCTTGCATGTCCATGAATTTGCATCTCCTGCTCCTTTGCTGCTGAGCCTCTGCCTTCGTAATCGTCGAAGAAGTTTTCAGGTAGATCAAATGTAACATCATCATAAAGATTTAAATACTCAGGTGCAGGCTGCCAGTTGCGATGAGGTGCTTTTTGGTGATAAAGAACTGCAAACGGCTTATTGGGGTCGCGTCTGTTCTTAATCCAGTCTAAGGTTTCATCTGTAATTATATCTGTGCAATATCCTTCTTTTCTAACCCTCTTGCCATCTATTAGAAAATCGGGATTGTAGTATTCGCCTTGTCCCGGTAATACCATAGAGAAATCGAACCCCTGAGGTATTCCATCAAGGTGTATCTTACCAATCATTGCAGTTTGATATCCATTTGCTTGTAAGAGTTTTGGGAAGTTAGGTTGATCCCAGTCGAATGTTTGTATATTGTCAACCTTGCCATTTACAAAGCTATGCTTACCTGTTAGAAGCACTGCCCTGCTTGGTGCACTTATGGAGTTAGTTACGGTAGACCTCGAAAACAACGCACCCTCTTCGGCGAGTCGATCGATATTAGGCGTCTCATTCAAGCCATGACCATAGGCACTAATTGCCTGGTAGGCATGGTCGTCGCTCATAATGTAAATAATGTTTGGCTTTTGTTGATCTTCTCCCTGAGTCTGGCATGAAGCCAACAAAGCCATAGAACCTACGCCCATGAGCTTAGCGGTATTAACAGAAAAATGTTTCATTTGATTTTAATTTTTAGAATCACAGATGATTCAATTATAATTATCAATTTTTTCTTAGATTTTATGCAAAATTACAAAATAAATCAGATTTCATCAGGCCAGGGGCACTCTTTTCCTGTTGCTTTAAATGATGGACGTTGTGCATCTACATTTCTTAAAA
>DATGMV010000316.1:0-6235 GCA_035307185.1 Fermentimonas sp.
GAGTAGAACCTCTTTCAGGATTATCGTATGCTGAGTTCCAGCAAGAACTACGTGATGAAAGAGGTCGTGAGCTGGCTTTTGAGTCATTACGTAAATACGACCTGATTAGATGGGGTATTTATACAGATGCTATAGCTAAACTTGGAGAAGCAACATACGATTCTCGTTGGCCGGGCGGTTCAAACTATTCTACTGCAAGAGCATTTTCAGAAAGAACTCAGAAGAAACATGAATTCCTTCCTATCCCATTAAAAGAGTTGGCAATTAACACTGAGTTAAGACAAAACCCTCTTTGGTAATTACTTTAAATTAAAACAATTACAGTGAAATGGGCAATCTGTCCATTTCACTATTAAATACTTTAAAACAAATGAAACACTTTATATATACAATACTGCTTGTTGTACCATTTTTCCTATTCTCTTCATGTGATGATATTCTTGAGGAGGTAGACTTTAAGGTTACAACAGAAAAAACATCATTTGAGGTAGGTGAAGAAGTAGTTTTTAGCTTTAGTGATACACCTAACTGGGTTACATTTTACTCAGGAGAAGAAGGAAAGACATATCCTGAATCTTATGGTACAAGTGTAAAATCTATGATTAATGAACTTCTTACTTATACTTATACTTATAATGAGCCTGGATCATACGAAGTTGTTTTTGAAGGAGGCAACACCAATTATCAAGGAAGTAATAAAAAAGTTGTAACTTTAACTATTCAGGTTAATTGATGTTGGAGAGTATGAATTACAAATTTTATACCGGTTTATTAACAGGTGCCGCTATCCTTGCAGGATGCATAGAACAGGCACCTGTTCAAAAAAACTCCATGCCCAATGTAATTGTAATTTATACAGACGACTTGGGGATTGGAGATTTAAGTAGTTATGGAGCAACAAACGTCTCTACACCCAATATTGACAATTTAGCCGAAAACGGATTGCGTTTTACAAACGCCTATTCAACCTCGGCTATGAGTACTCCATCTCGATACGGACTTCTTACCGGGGTATATCCTTGGAGAAAAGAAAATACAGGTATAGCACCCGGAAACTCAGGATTACTAATAGATACTGCAACAGTTACAGTTGCAGATATTTTTCAGCGTGCCGGTTATAAAACGGGTGCAGTAGGTAAATGGCACCTTGGTCTCGGTCCTTCTTCAGGACCGGATTTCAATGAATATATCTCTCCTAATACAAGTGATATTGGTTTTGACTATGAATTTATTATTCCTGCTACCGTTGACAGAGTGCCGTGTGTTTATGTAGAAAACGGACGTGTAGTGAATTTAGACCCGGATGACCCTATTTATGTTGACTATGACAAGAAAGTAGGAGATTGGCCTACGGGTGAAGAGAATCCCGAACTCCTCAAACTGAAACCAAGTCAAGGTCATAATAACACAATAGTTAATGGTATATCTAGAATTGGATACATGACCGGTGGGAAATCGGCTTTATGGGAAGATGATATGATTGCACATACCATTATCTCCAAAGCAGATGAATTCATAACAGAGAACAAAAATAATCCCTTTTTTCTTTTTTTTGGTACTCACGATATTCATGTACCAAGAGTGCCTCACTCTGACTTTAAAGGGAAAAGTGGAATGGGCGATAGGGGAGATGTTATTCTTCAACTCGACTGGACAGTTGGCAGAATTATTGACATTTTAAATGATAAAGGTATACTCGAAAATAGTATGATTATATTCTCAAGTGATAATGGTCCTGTTATTGATGATGGATATCACGATCAGGCATTTGAATTATTGAATGGTCATACACCTATGGGGATATATCGTGGTGGTAAATATAGCCTTTATGATGCAGGTACCAGGGTGCCTTTGATTGTATATTGGAAGGATAAAATTGAAGCCGGAGTGCAGGAAGGAAGATTTTCTCAAATAGATTTTATTCGTACAATGGCAGCTTTTCTAAATCAGCCTTTGGAAGATGAAATTGCATTTGACAGTCAGAATGCCCTTCCTGTTTTATTAGGTGAAAAGGATTTTGACAGGAACTATATCGTTCATCAAAATCTTGATAATACTTTAAGTGTTACAGCTAATGGGTGGAAATATTTTGAACCAAGCAGTAGTGACCCAATAGAACAGTGGACTAAAATTGAGCTCGGGAATAACGCTGAACCTCAGCTTTATAACGTAGAAGTAGATCCTTCAGAGAAAAATAACTTGTCGATAGAGAACCCTAATAAAACTATGGAACTTGCTAAATCATTAGACTCTATTCGTTCTGTTAATAGTGTCAATATATCAAGACAGATGTAATCATGAGATTTTATATTGTCATACTTGTTTTGTGGTTTAGCAGTTCAACGCTATTACATTCACAAACATTTGAAGGAAACGTTTTACCCTCAACAATTGATGTAGACAATAGCGGTAGTCTGTTATCATTTAGTAGGAAGTATTTTAAAGATGGTCATCAATCGCTTTGGTGGAGATGGAAAAAAGAAAAAGCATATATCACCTTTTCTGACAAAGAAATTAACGAATCAGTGAGTTCTTTTGAGAATCGTAGTGGTATCAAACTATGGGTTTTCAATGAAACACCTTTGAGATCTTCTTTAATATTTGAATTTGCTGATGATAATGGTAAATTACAATATACATTCCCTTTTAATCTAAACTTTACAGGATGGAGAGCTGTATGGATTGCATATAGTGATATGTGGACACCCGATGGAGGTAAAACATCCAAGCAGGATATAGTATCCATGACAATAAATTCTCCCGAAAGATCATTTGAAGGCGGTCTATGGTTAGACAGACTGGAATTTGCTCATCATCTGGATAGAAGGACTACTCCTGATGCTCAAATCCCAAATAACAATAGGCATCTCGACAGAGAACTATGGCATTGGGGACTACTATATAAGTGGGAGCAGCAGGAGCACTCTATTCCAATTCCCGATAAAGTTACAAATAACGAAAGAGCAGACTTAGAATTGGTTTATGAGAATGTAAAGGAGATGGTCAGGAAAAAAGGACTATCAGGTTCTGAAAAAATTCAATTAGATCATCTTGTTGAAAGATTCTCAATTTCTAATGATGCCAATAGAGGCGCGCCTCTTATGCAAAAAGATGAGATGTTGCCCGGAGATGTAAATTACAGAGACCTAAATAACCTGATTGACTTGTCTGCAAGAGCTTGGTATGCAGATAAAGATGAGGAGTCTAAAGCTGTTTTCTTGAAAACTGTTCGCTATATGCTGAAACAGGGTTTTGCTTTTGAAAGTGGTATGGGCACAAATCATCATTATGGCTACGAGTTAAGAGACTTCTTTGGTGCAATATGGATGATGGAAGAGATCTTGCGCGAAAATAGTCTGTGGATTGAAACACGAAAAGCAGTAACCTATTGGAGCGGTTTACAAGAAACACGTCAACCCTTTAATAAAATAAGAGATGAGATTACAGATACTTGGAACACCCTACTAATACCAAGGCTTATATGTGCACAGTGGGGTGAGACTGAAGCTGAGCGGTTAAGGGATATGCAAGCTCTTTCGAGATGGATTAGTGGTTCTTTGCATTTCTCTCCCGGAACTATTGGAGGAATAAAAATAGATGGCACAATATTTCATCATGGCGGACACTATCCTGCATATTCTGTACCTGGTTTGGCAGCAGTAGGCAGCTATTTAAAATGTGTTAATAATACGCAATTCACTATTGATAATGATGCATTCTCATCGCTCAAATTTGCTCTACTTTCTCTTTCTCGACAAACTAATTTAAGAGATTGGGGTTTAGGTGCTGCGGGAAGACATCCTTTTAATGGATCAATCAATAAGAATGGAGTACTCACATATGCATATGCATCTATGGTTCCAAAAGAAACAGATAAAGAGCTTGCAGGTGAATATATGCGATTGATGGAAGGATTAAGGCTATACTCCCCTGACAACAACTTGCACAGTGCTTTTAAGAAAGAACGAATATCGGCAAACTCTTACCCTAAGGGTTTTTATGTCTATAATTATGCATCGCAGGGAGTTTATAGATTTAAAAACAAAATGGTTAGTCTAAAAGGCTTTAGTCGTAACATTTGGGGAAGTGAGATTTATACAAACGATAATCGTTTTGGTAGATATCAAAGTTATGGTGCTATTCAGATCATTGGAACACCGTCACCTGTAGTTGTAAATAGTGGAAGTCCGGTTACAGAAGAATCAAGTAGATACGTTGAAGAAGGCTGGGATTGGAATAGAAATCCGGGAACGACTACAATACACTTGCCATTAGAACTTTTGAACTCTCCGATAAAAGGAAGTGAAATGCTTAGGCAGCCAAATTCATTCTCAGGGGCTTCATCTATAAATGATGGAGAATATGGTATGTTTGCAATGAAATTGGGAGAAAACGAAAGAGAAAACTTTACCCCTTCTTTTAATGCATATAAGTCGGTTTTTACTTTTGATAATAGAATCATTGCATTGGGTTCAGGGATATCGAACAATAATGAAGCCTATCCTACTGAAACTACCCTTTTTCAGCAAAAATTAAATGTAGATGATGAGGTTATAGAGATAAACGGTGATAAAATTGGTCTTTTCCCTTTCTTTAAGAAAACTGATGAAGAATTTCTAATATTAAAGAGTATTACAGGAGAGCATTATTATATTCCAGATGGTCAATCTGTAACTATTGAAAGAAAGACTCAAGAATCGAAAGAGAATAAAAGGATGAAACCAACAAGCGGTTCATTTACATCTGCATATATAAATCATGGTAAAGCTCCTAAGAATGCGGGTTATGAATATATGATACTTTTAGAAACGAGTAGATCACAGATTTCACAATTAAAAAAAGGTGAAACAGGCTATGAAGTATTAAATAAAGACAACAGAGCACATATAGTATTTGACAAAATAAGCGGAACAAGAGGTTATGCAGTTTTTGAAAATTTAAATGATATCAACGATGAATTTATTCTGAATAGTGACGCAGAGATTATGATTATGTTGCAACCAAATCGTAATCAATTAAGAGTTAGTATTTGTGACCCTGATCTGCATTTAGGTGAATATAGCTATACTACTTCAAAGGAGAGTCAAGCTGTATCACGTATGATAACATTAAAAGGAAAATATAATCTTGGTGACACTACAAGTGGTGTTTCGTTAAGAATATCAGGAGACGATACAGAAATAGAAGTGATTTGTCAACATGGTAAACCAGTTGAATTTACTTTGAATAAGATATAAAAGCAAATAAAAATAAACTAAACTAAACAATATTTATAATGAAGCAAGTATTTAGATTGACAGGTCTGCTGTTTATAGTTATACTTTTTGGAGCATGTGCTACAAATAATAAACAAGACAAACAAACAAACAACATTGCAAAAGTAATTGATCGAGCAGAACAACAGATTGGCTATCAGGTAAAACTTATTGAAGAGTCGGGAAAGATTCTCAATGCAAGAACGATAGAAAATGGTAAGGTGCACTATATTTCTAAGCAAGACTGGACAAGTGGTTTTTTCCCGGGAACAATGTTCTATATGTATGATCTAACTAAAGATCAGAAATGGCTGGAAGTGGGTGTGAAATATACCGAAGATCTTGACACTATCAAACATCTGAAATGGCATCATGACGTTGGCTTTATGATTAATAGCAGCTTTGGAAATGCATTGAGAATAACTCAAAACGAAGCATATAAGGATGTAATGGTTGAGGCGGCTAAATCTTTGGCAACCAGATTTCGCCCTGTTGCAGGTGTAATTCAAAGCTGGGATGAAGATAGAGGCTGGCAAGGACAAAGAGGCTGGATGTGTCCAGTAATTATTGATAACATGATGAATTTGGAGTTGCTTTTTGAAGCTACCCGAATTTCAGGAGATTCAACATATCATAAGATTGCAGTATCTCATGCAAATAAAACAATGGAAAATCACTATAGAGACGACTGGAGTTGCTACCATGTAGTAGATTATGATAAAGAGATAGGTGGTGTGAGAAGCAAACAAAATGCTCAGGGATATGCACACGAATCTGCTTGGGCAAGAGGTCAGGCATGGGGTATTTATGGTTTCACAATGGCATATAGATATACCGGTGACCAGAAGTATCTTGATATGGCTGATAACATTTATAACTTCATATTCAGCCACAAGAACTTACCAGAAGATTTAATACCATATTGGGATTTTAATGCTCCTAATATTCTTAACGAACCACGCGATGCTTCTGCAGCTGCA
>DATGMV010000317.1:0-5393 GCA_035307185.1 Fermentimonas sp.
GTTTGTCCGCCTCTTCGGTAGAACGGTAATAGAATCCTCGTACACCCACCAAAGAGGTGAAGTCAACTCCGGCACTCACTCCTAACAGGTAGTGGTTATAAAGTGGAGACTCATCGTGAAAGTTAATATAGGCACCTCCCGGCTCCAGCACGAACTTCATGCCGTGGAATCCGTCAGCCAGCAGGCGACGATAAGCCTCGGCCACCGATCCCTCGTCGGGATTACTGCCTCCCAGATAGAAGTCCAGCGAAGCGACTGCCGACCAGTTATGGAGTCTATCACCCTCCTTGCCGGTATAGGAAGGATTTAGTATTGGCGAGTTGCCGTTCATCCCGAAGAAACTATTCTTAGCCTCCAGAGAAAGAACCATCCTGTCCGACAGGTGAAATTTGGTGCCTATGACCAATGCACCGAAGAGCTGTTCCTCCTGAAGATTGAGTGCATCGATATCTCCTTCTGCGAGTGGCAGCAGATGCTCCATCTGTTGCACACCACCACCCAGTGTGATGTAGGGGGCCAGAAGACCTCCCTGAGTCAAGTTCATCTTCATCTCCCCACCGTAACGTGTAAGGTTGCTCTCCCCTGTTATGTTAATAGGCTCGATGATCATCACCTCCTCCGGCAAAAACATTTCGTTCTCTACATTGCCTGCACGCTGGTAGAAACCACGGAGCTCGAAGAGGGGACCGAAACCGAAGCCTGCCTTGAGACCCATCCATGTGCTGTTAGTGAGTGACAGGTCGTCATTCCACCATGTATGTTCCAACACGGGTGACACAGTAAAGGTGATGTCTCTCACCTGTGAAACTACCTTACCGCTCAACAGGGTAAGAAGCAGTGCGATCATTAAATATCTTTTATTCATTCTTAAATTTTTAGCTTTGATATAATATATAAGACATTCAGCAAAAGAATTCATCAGTTGATAGCCTCTGTTATCATCCGTTCGGTCTTTTCAAATAGTTCTTTGAAAGGCATATCTTTCACCATGATTGGGTCATGTATTATAAATTCGAGTGTATTGCCTATACCTAATGGAAATGAGCCCCACCTTGTCATCTTCCAAGAGTTATTAATAGTAACCGGAATAACATATGCAGAAGGAGTGTACTTGCAAAGAATTTTCAATCCGTTCACAGCAAAAGGTCCGGGCTCGGCCGTTCTGCTACGTGTTCCTTCCGGGAATATCACTACAGAGCGTTTGTGTTCCTCAATATATTTCCCCATTTCCTGAATAGCCGATAAGGCTTGTTTCGCATTTTTTCTATCAATAAGTACAGACCCCCCATGTCTCAGGTTGTATGAAATGCTTGGAATTCCCTTCCCCAATTCTATTTTACTAACAAATTTTGGATGCACTTTTCGCATATACCAAGCAATTGCAGTAATATCATACCAGCTCTGATGATTGGCGGCAATAATAAGTGGAGTGTCTGCAGGAAGTTTCTCTAATCCCTTAAATTTATATTTTGTACCCAAAATAAAAGTATTAAGTACAAGAAAAAACATTAATGCGTCAGCACTTTTTTTATGAGCTTCGTAACCAAACATATTGAAGCATATCCATTGAATTACATGGAAGATTACCAACGTACCTCCAAATAACAGATAATACATTGCCGAAAGTGGATAGGCTATTATTTTCTTCATTTACACAAGAACTTTGAAATTAATTTCTAATTACTAATGAAACTTTGTTGTCCGTGGGGTAAAGATAAATAAAAAATCGACTAATTTTAGAAAATACAATATTAGGATATGATATGATATATAGCCCTATATTGTTGTACTACCTACCTTACAAGTAGTTTAGCTTTGTTTGTGATAACCTTATAGCTTGGATCTTCTATTACATTTACTTCGATAATTGCATCTGCATTTTTCAGTAATATTTTGCAGTCATCGCTAAGATGCTTAAGATGTACCGTTTTACCATACTTGCGATATCTCTTTGTAATGCTACTAACTGCTTCAATTGCCGACATGTCAACAATTCGGCTTTCCTTAAAATCAATAACTACCTCATCCGGATCTTCTGTAGGGCTAAATTTTTCTGAGAAAGCTTTTATGGATCCAAAAAATAGTGGACCATAAATCTCATAATGTTTAACTCCATTTTTATCTGTTGATTTACGCGCACGTATTCGTTTTGCATTTTCCCATGAGAAAACAAGTGCTGATATAATAATTCCTATCAGAACAGCTACAGCCAAATTATGAGTAACAGCAGTTATGATAGTTACAATAACCATCACCAAAACATCCGTTATTGGCATCTTGCGAAATGTCTTTAGGCTTGCCCACTCAAAAGTGCCAATAGCTACCATAAACATAACTCCAACTAACGCTGCCATGGGTAGTTTCTCAATTACGCTTGAACCAAACACAATAAAAATAAGCAGCATAATAGAAGCAAAAATACCCGATAATCTGGTTCGTGCTCCTGAAGATGTGTTAATTAAACTTTGTCCAATCATAGCACAACCACCCATGCCCGATAAAAACCCTGAAGCAATATTTGCAGTACCCTGTGCAATACACTCTCTGTTTCCAATACCACGAGATTCAGTAACTTCATCAATAAGGTTCAGAGTTAAAAGACTCTCAATTAGTCCCACACCAGCTACAATTGATGCATACGGAAATATAAGTGTTAAGGTTTGCCAGTTAAATTCTATAGATGGAATTGTCAAAGGAGGAAAGCTTCCCTTAATTGTCTCTCCCGGAGCCAAAGTGTCTGCCACAGCCGTAGTTGGTATATGAAAAAGAATAACTACTGCCGAAATTACAAGAATTGCGACTAATGAAGATGGTACTGCTTTAGTAATTTTTGGAAATAGCCATATGATTAGCATAGTTGCCACAACAAGACCCACCATTGTAGCCAGTTCTAAAAAGCCGCTGTTTAGTAATTCCCTATTTGTAACACCTGCCCCGGAGAAAAATTCAGTCAATGAGGGGTTGTTTTCAATTATAGATGTGAAATTTGGAAACTGTGCCATAAATATAATTATAGCCAGTCCGTTTACAAAACCATACATTACAGGGTGGGGCACTAAACGTATAAATTTTCCAAGCTTAAGCACCCCGGCCAGAATTTGCAATACCCCGGCTAATATAACTGTTGCAAATACAAATTGCATAATTTGATCATTGCCTATACCGGGCATTTCACTTCGCAACTGAGTAATTAAGCCAACAAAAATAACAGCGATAGCTCCCGTTGCACCCGAAATCATAGCAGGGCGCCCTCCAAGGATAGAGGTAACAAGACCCATAACAAAAGCAGCATAAAGTCCTGTTAGTGGAGAAAAACCGGCAATCATTGCAAAAGCAATTGCTTCAGGAACTAATGCTAAAGCAACAGTAAGACCTGATAAAATTTCCGTCTTATAATTCACAGGTTTTGACGTTCCCAATAATTTAGGAATAGAATATTCCATAAAAAGATAACTAAAAAGATAAACCTAAAACAACAAACCTAAAACAACAAAATTTTACGCAAAGATAGTGATTGTGTTCCAATTATAAAATAACATCATTCACATAATGTCAAAAGCTAAATGAAGACCATTTACATAAATTCATTTTTTAAATTAGATATATCAAGCTAATACATTTTTTCGTCCTGGAAATAATATAGACAGTATCAAGTAACAAACAGCAGCTGCGGATATACCAAAGATATTAGGGTCTAAACCAAATGGAAGTTGTACAGACAGAAGAGTTAAACTTAGTGTTGTCGTGCCACCAATAATCATAGCCCAGAATGCTGCAGTTGCACTCCCCCTCTTTGTGAAGAATGCGCCCAGCACAGGTACAAAAAGACCACTCACCATAAAGGAGTATGAATGCAGCATAAGTTCTAAAACGTTCTCCATTCTCAGAGCAATAAGTAAACCCAGCAGTCCGATACCCAGAGTAATGATTTGCGACTGAAGAAGTCGTGTTCGTTTATTTTTTGGCTGCGGACGTATCTTCTTTAAGATATCGCTTTCTATGTTACCTGAGGCCGCCATAATACAGCTGTCGGCAGTAGACATTACAGCCGAGAAATAGGCTGCAATCATTAATCCCATTAGTCCAACAGGCAATATGGTTCGTAGTAATAATGGAAGCCCCATCTCAGCATCCATCATTTCACCCGGAGCAAACCCCATATAATCAAACATGCCGTTCTCAAACGCCACACGAGCAAATAGTCCTAAAATCACCCCCATGAATGCCATAATGGGCCACTCAAATATTCCGGCAATGTACCACGCCTTCTGCGCCTCTTTTGGGGTACGTGAGGCATATAATCGCTGGTAAAGCGTCATCCCCACAAACCATATTGGTATGATGGTCACTGCCCAGTTAACAATAGTATACCACTTTATATTATTTAATGTTAGGAATTCGGGTGGAAGTGTTTCGCGAATCACCTCAATACCACCAATGGCATTGTAAGCAAGAGGTATACCTATTAATATTAACCCTAGCAGCAGAACAATCCACTGTACTACGTCGGTGTACACTACAGCCTTAAGACCACCAATGGCTGTGTAAATTACGGCTATTGCTCCCATTCCAATAAGTGCCGTGGTCATATTTAGATCTGCAAAAGTTGCAGATGCCAGCTTTGCACCTGCCAGTAACTGAGAACTTGTGAAACCAATATAACCGATAGCTGATATAATACCTGCCAGTAGTGCTACGCGTGGACTGTAAAAGTATTCGAATAACTGTGGAAATGTGTATATCTTCAGTTTGTTTGAAAGCTTACCTGCTTTAGGTATTAAAAAGACAGCACTCAGCCAAGCACCGAGTAGTCCGGTAAAGAGCATCCAGGAACCTGAAATTCCCATAAGAAAACCCAATCCTCCCAGACCGATTGAGAAACCACCTCCCACATCGGTTGCCACTACTGATAGGCTAATCGCAAACTTATTCATTGAGCGACCCCCTACATAGTAATCGTCAGCATTCTTGTTTTTTCTCCAAAAATAAACTCCTATGCCCATCACTATGAGCATATATACAATCATTATAATAATGTCTACTATGTGCATGGTGTTTTATATCTTATTAAAGTTAACACCTCTTTTAAGAGAAAGTTTAAATTATATAAACTAACCTCTGTAAATGTTTATAAATCAGTATTTAATGTGGAGGAAATTTTCTCATCGGACCAACATATCTTTTATATGTATCAAAGACTTCCTTATCTGGTCCAACAATTCTTGGGTCATCTGTTCTCTCCAATTCCTCTAAAAGAATTTTCTTTAATTTATTACCAAGTAATATAAACTCATATTTGCCATATACATTCTTAAGGCAATAGGGATCTTCCTTCACATTATAAAGTTCAAACTCCGGTACCTTTCCAAAAGCTAAATTAAAGAAGTCTTCAA
>DATGMV010000318.1:0-5804 GCA_035307185.1 Fermentimonas sp.
GGAATTACACTAACTGTTTGTGCCTGACATAAAGTTGCACTTATCACAAATAGTGTCATCAGAATAATCAATACATTTTTTATCAGAATTATACCCATATTTCGTTTTGCATTAGGAAAATGAATAACAAAAATCAATTCAACAGGATTAACAAATATATGGATTTTTTCGATTCTTAATAATAATGATGCAGAAATTTGAAGTGTTTATTATTAAGGTTTAGATCACTATCAAATTAATTTGGAGAATTTTAATTGACGAATCGTTTTATATTAACTTTTCGCTCTTTAACTTCGATCTCGAAATTGTCCAGTTTAGTGGTTTTACCTGGCTCTACCTGGAAAACGCGAGTTAACTCTTTGCAGTCTGTGTATTCCATTAGCGTTTTTTTATCCAGTGTAATTGTATAAATATCTTGTGGCAAAAACGTTGTAAAATTCCCTTTATTATCAGTAACAACTATTCTTGTGATGCTGTTATCTGAATTGGTAATAGTGAAACGAAAACCATCATATCTTGGAACAATATCAACACTAAGTTCTGATTTGATATACTCAACAATGCCGCTTACTCTGCCACTCTGTTTTAATGGTATATTAAGTTTTGTTTTCCCTCCGTTTACATTGAAATTTCTCTTACTGAAAAACCAGCTGTCAACTTTCAACGGTTCTGCTTTATACTCACCATAAGGAACATGTGTATAGCGAACCTCACCATCCTCATCTGAAACAAAAACGTTTTCATTTATATTTATCAAATATCCTGCAGCAGGTTCATCATTTTCATCAAACTTATTATTAGAATTGTAATCGTAATAAATCTGTGCCTTGACTTTGCTTTTCTTTCCGCTATCAGGCTTAGTTTGCCCAAAAGTGTAAGTCAGTCCAACTTCTGTATTAAACATGTTTTTGTTGTTTATAAAAGAGTATCTGTACCAGTAACTGTTCAGAAATAGTGATAATTTGTCACTGGGTGACCAGATAGTGTTAACGTTTATAGAAGGTATGCTGCCTTGATATGAATCGCGACTGAAATTAGCACCGGCAGAAAATACAATTTTTCTTGATATATTCTTCTGTACTGATGCTGACGCTGTATACCTGTAGAAATCACTGCTTCGGCCTTTTGATGTCATATATTCGTATAGATAATAGGCACCTTTCTGATAAGAGAGATCAATATTAAGCCAATCAAAAGAGTAGCTTAATGTGGCTTTTGCTTGTAATATATTTTCATTTTCAAAAGGATCTTTAAAAAATCCTCCTTCAATAGTTCCAAATAAAGAGTGTAACATTCCTGGATTTTGCCATCTCCATTGCCATCCAAAACGGTGTGAGTTCATACTACTGTAATCAGGTTTATCTTCACCTTCCAGATGATTTGTGTATACAGAAGAGCGCTCACCCTGGTGACGATAATAAACAGATGTGTGCAGTCTCGAAATTTTTGGTAGAGAAAGATAAATATTACCGTAGTTGTTTTCTGAAAAATATTCGTAGTTATTGCTGATATATTTAGGCTCTGTCTTATTATAACCTAGGTTCCCGTTGAGATATACTTCTTTCCCCAGCATTATATTTATACTTTGCGAGAAGTTAATGCTCCCCCTTCTGCTTCCCGGGAAGTATCCATCGCTATAGTATCCGGAGCCATTAAGTGAGATTTTATCAGAAACTCTACCGAAATAGTTCATCTCAGCAGCACCCGAAAACTTATCTTTTTTAATCGTTCCATATTTCCCCAAAGCAGTGTGTGCATTAATTTCAATATTCCAGTTTTTGCCAAAAGCTGTTCTCCATTGCAGACTCCCCAACTGATAATTGGCTCTCTCATAAGGGTTTTTATGGTAGAGATATGATATTTTTGCACCCTTATCATAATTATTTTCTCCTATCTCACCTACAGCATAAAAAGAGTAATAATCCTCAAACCAGGGATTAGAACTCACAAGATTATAGTTCTGATCTATTGCACCAAAGGTTATACTTCTGCTTTTTTTATCATCAGAAAATTTCACTTTGGCACCTCTTCCATATAAGGGTAATTCCATCTGTTCACTGAGATTACCAACAGTAAACTCATTCTCATACATTTTATACATCAGCGAGCTGTTTGAAACTACTGGAGTCTGCATTGAATTATATTTATACATATTACCTTTAAGTTGAATATAACCGGTGGGTAAGTTTAATAATCCTCCACCCTGCATCTGCAAAACACCCGACAATGAATTATATTGTCTGTAGCTCATTGTAATGTAATTATCATTTATCCCCGCTCCTGTATAAATTGAGCGTATAGGATCGGTATCTCTGTAATTTCTATTGGATAAAACATTTTGTACTGTTACAGTTCTGCTTCCGAAAAGCATCTTTTCTCTGCCCCTCATTGCAGTAATATTAACAGGAAACTGAATTAAGTTATGCAGATTGCTGCTGGGTATAAAGCTGTAAGTAAACTTCATCCTGCTCATGGGCTCTATAATCGCTTTGAGCTCAGTAATTGCAGGCATGCCACGCAGTTCTGGTACATTAAATACAATAGTTATTTCTTCTGTTGTATTACCCAAATTATTAACTGTTACATTAATTCTGACAGAATCTTCAGGGTTGATTAGCATTATAGGTGTATCATCAGTCATAAGATGAACATGGACACGCTCTTCTATCTCAAAATTCACATCACCTCTCGACACAAATGTTCCATCTTCATCAAAAAGGTCATACCTAACATCTTTTCTGCCCGAGCTGATCTCTTTTCCGACAATCAGTTTGAATGCTACGAAATTGCTGTCATTGGGTGCTATTTTTACCGGTCTGCTTTTGCGGGAAAGTGGGCTTATCTCAGAAGCTGATTCAAACTGAACATAACCATTAAACTCATAATCTGAAGTATTAGTGAATTTAAGAATGTGGCTTAAAAACTGATCATTTAAATAGGATTCTCTTATCTCCATTTCTACAGACGGCTGTATGGCTGTTTGTGCCTTAATACCTATGAAAGTAAAAAAGCATATAAATAAAACTTCTGTTATACGAGGTATTTTCAGTCTGCCAAACATCTTTTACCTGGGTGTAATTTCAAACATCAGCTGAGTACTGTATTGATCAGATGACACTTCCATAAGACGCGGATCATTTGGTTCTGTAGAGTAAACAACATCATATGACTCCGCTCTTCCCCCTGTTGACTGTCCTTGAAGTACGGTTCTCCTTGATGTTGACAGTTCTACTGGCAAAGAATCTCCGGGACCTCCCATAAGATGAAGTTTCACAATATCAAGAGGCAAAGTATTACCTGCAGGCGAATTAAAATTTGATTCAACTGAACGTACTGTTACCTGATAATCTGTAGTGGCAGAAACAGTTAAACCTTTACCGTATGTAACACTCGTTCCATTAACGTAATCTGCCATACTTTTATATTCAATCTGTGCAGTGGAAGCTTCTGCTGTAAAACTTATTGAATACTCAGCTGTCTCAGGAGGAGTTCCCGTTATTTTACTAATCTGAATGGTAAAAGAAAACTCTTTACTTCCTATTGGTGTATTGTCCTGTCTGTAAGCAGTGAAAATAAGAGAACCCCTGTACGATTTATTATGATAATTTTGAAGATATCCTCCGCCTGCAACTATAAGATTAAAAATCAGTTGTAAGTCATAAAAAGAATTCCATTGACTCACATTTTCCAGTGGAACATTGGAAGAGGGCACTAGAAATACTTCTGAAATATTATTAAGTGCTACAGGCGATGGCATGCCTATCTGCTGAATTGTGGGCACCGGCCCGGGATTACTTGCCTGACCTTCTGTACGAGCAGGTGCAAGAAGAAACTTCTCCATAGGAAAATATGTATTACCCGATCTAAAAGGATCTTTAACTCTAACTGAAAGCTTCCAGTTTGGCTCATAAAGATAGCTTCCTGAATAATAAATTCTTAAAGTGAGAGCGCCCGGAGATTCCGTTCCGTCGTAAGATGAAACATTGATATGCGTACCACCCCAACCATCAAAACTCTGCCCCGAGATGGTTATGGCAGTAATAAAAAACGGAAGAAAAAATAGAAAGCGTTTACTCATGTCTAAACTGCAGCTCAGCAGCCTCTAATGTTGTATCTTCGCCATAATCAAGAACAACTGTAGCAACATATTCCCCTTTTTCCAGAGATCTTCCAAAAGGTATAAACATTGTCCTATGATCTTCAGGCAATGTATAAAAAACAGTCTCTTCAAGAGCAAACTCATCACCGGTAGTCTGATTAAAAAGACTTGAAGTTACTTTCCCGTTAATCCATATATTTCCATTATTATTAAAGACCAGTGCTAGAGAGTTTTTTTCTCTGTCAAATTTTAGTTGTTCTATCTCCAACTTTTTGGTTTCAGATTCACCACCGCTGCGGTATATTTTTATACCCTGGCGCACGTTAACTTTTATGGCAGCACCCTCAGTATTAGTCCCATCTACAGCGTTCATCTGCGTTACATACAACATTGCGGTTTGTACATTATCATTACTAGTGATATCAAGCGGTACTCTCATATTGATATCAATCTCCCTCTGTTCTCCCGGTTCCAGAGTAAGATAAGTTCCTTCCTGAATACTAATCCATGCAGCACAAGAGTTATTTAATGAATCCGGTGGCAACATTAAATTGTTTCCATATTCATCGTATTTCCAATCACCTACTGTGAGAGAGAGACTCATTGAATGTTCTTTACTGACATTACTTACCAGTACTTTTTGGGCACCTGTTTGTCCAGGTTTAATTTGATAGTACAATCTGGGAGGCGAAACAGATATTCCGATCTGTGAGAATAATGGCTGAGAAAGTAATATAAACAATCCCATTATTAAAATAACCAATCTCTGTGACACTGTCTTAAGTTTTATGTTTTATAAAAATAAAAATCTTGTGAATAAAAATCTTGCTGTGATTATGTATTCTATTGTAAAAAAAGAAAAAAGGGGAGCGGGGAGTGATTTTACTCTTCCCGTCCCCTTCATTTTATTATAATTTTATTCTATTACTTTGCAGCTATTGTATATGTAACTTCTGTAGTATAGACTGATTCAGTCATATCGGATGCAATGTATTTATCTATATATTTATCTCCGCCACCTGCAGTATTAACATAAGTAACTGTATATTTCATATCTCTACCACCTTTTTCGGCTGTAATTAATGAACCTGCTGCTGTTGATAATGTCACTTGACTAAATGCTCCAACATTTTTATCACCGGCACCTGCTATTGCACTAACTGTAACATCACTTACCGGAATAGAACCTCCACCTGTTCCTTCTCTTGTAAAATCACCTTTTGCCTGAACTTTTACTTCGAACCCACCTGTACTGAATACTGTTAAATGGTCAGCTTTTGATTCAGTTGCACCTGTGCTATAATTACCAGTGCTTGCATATAAAAATTCTACAGTTTTCTGTCCGGGAGTTACCACGATAGTCTGGATGGGTTGTAATCTGATTTTTAAAGTTACTTTATCCTCCTTTTGTTGTGTTTCCTGTGCCTTTACACTAATTACGTTAAACATAGCGCCTAATACTACCACAATTGCAATAAGAAAATACTTTGTTTTCATTTTTTAATTCGTTGATTTGTTAATTGAATATCTTTATTTTATTAATATGTAATAATTATACTATGGCATTTGAGACATTTATTTACAATTTTCAGACACCTCTGATTCTCAATATTTTTTTGCACAAAACGTCGATATAACCGTGTATCATTTTCGATTTATACTAGTCTTTCAATTAAAATTTATATGTCGTAATTCTGAATTTTAG
>DATGMV010000319.1:0-5211 GCA_035307185.1 Fermentimonas sp.
AATAGTGGTTGTTGGGTAGTATTTAATAAAGCTACTGTCCAACCTTTTCCATCCTCATTTTCAATCGACTTAAGATAATCTTCATCTAATCCAGCCAACTCTTCTTTATTCGTAAAAATAACTGCACCTGCATTGTTTGCATCTAAAAGCACTTTACCAAACTTATTGGTAAGTGTTGCTATTTTTTCGTTATACTGCTTTAGTTTCTCCTTATCTTCCGAAGAAAGATTTGCTCCTGCTATTTCAAAATTCTCATAGTATACTTCTAAAAGCTTTAACGACTCAGCATCTAAATTTAATGACTCTCTTTTATCGTATAAAGATTTAAAACGTTGAAATAATTTATCGTTTAGATAAATCATATCGTTTTGCGCTGCAAATTTTGGAGCCATTTCTTCTTGAATAGCTTGTAAGGTTTCGTTAGTATGCGAACCTGTTAGCGCATAAAACACTTGTGAAGCTCTTTCTAACAATTCTCCACTTTTTTCCAGTGCCAGAACTGTATTTTCAAAAGTAGGTTCCTCTTCAGAATTTGCTATGGCCTGCACTGCATTTTGTTGCTCTTCGATACCCTTAAGCAACGCTGGCTTATAGTGATGGTCATTTAACTTTGAAAAATCTGGAGCACCATAAGGCAAGGTGCTTTCAGAAAATAATGGATTTTCTGTACTCATTTCATCCTCGCTTTTACTCTTATTCTCTTTCTCTTTAGAATTGTTACAACCTACCACTAGCAACGCTAGGGTAAGAAACGGAATAACTTTTTTCATTATGTTGATTTTTTAAAATATAACTGTAAAGATACGTAATAACCTTTCGCAACAAAATTGAAAACCCCTTCAGCAAAAGCTGAAGGGGTCTCCTTTTTTTTGATTGGTTATTTTATAGTTTGAATTATTCTACTATCAATCGTTTAACAGTACTTACGTTGTCACCAACAATTTGAACAACATACACTCCTGTAGCAAGAGTCGAAATATCAACTGCTTTCTCCCCTTGCATAGCGCTTAGGTTTATCTCGCTAACCATTTTACCACTCACATCGAAAATTGTCATCGACTCAAGAGCAATATTGGTTTTATTAACAAGGTTTACCATTGTGCTAGCTGGGTTAGGATACAATGTAACTCCAGTTTCTAAAGAGTTTTCATTTGCACCAAGCACAGTTTCAACAGTAAGTTCGAAGCTACAAGTAGAAGAATTTCCATATTCATCTGTTGCAGTTAAAGTAATTGTATGTACTCCATCTGGCAAGGCAGCTCCAGGAGCTGGATCTTGCGAAGTAATAGTAACAGGGTCTGTACAATTATCCATTGCAGTAGCTTCTCCTGTTGCAAAGTAATCTGGAACGATATAATATAAGTTTCCAACACCAGGATCAACTGTTTGATCTGCAGGACAAGTAATTTCTGGTCCTAATAAATCAATAACATTCACTTCTGCTACACATGAAGCAACGTTTCCGCTTGCGTCACTTACAAATACAGTTACCATTACTGTAGTTCCTATATCTGCGCAAGTTACAGTTGTTACATCAGTTGCTATAGTATCTATTCCACAAGCTTCATCTATGTTTGAAAGTAAAGCATAAGGGTCTATTGTAGCCGTTCCATCTGCACCAAGAGCAACATCTATCATGTTACCAGTTGCAGAAGTCTCGTAAGTAATCTCGAAGTTATCAACTCCAGCACCCCATCCCCATGAGCCTTCATCGTCAAAAGTAAAACGAACTTGAAGATTGGCGTTGGCGTATGGCATAACATCTATACTACCAGAGTTTGTAGGATCGGTATCAACGTCAACAAAAAGAATTTGCTGCCAAGCTGCACCATCGTATACATCTACTGTAAGTGTACCATCACCTGCGAATTCTTGCAATGCATAGTCAAATGATACAGATGCTGTAACAGCTCCTGTAATATCGTATGCTGGAGAGATTAATGATGCCATGTTTACTTGACCACTACCTGCTGCATCGTCATTAAAGATTGCTGCGTTTGTAGGGAAATCTCCTCCTGTAGGCATATCACCAGATCCGAAAGCCCAATCTGCTGTACCACTAAGCACCTCAGTTGTCCATCCAGAAGGTATAGTTGAACCTTCAAATTCTTCCAATTCTGTGGTTACAGGTACAACACCACAGGTAATTACTGGTGCGATGTTATCAATAACATTAACAACAGCTATACAAGTTGCAGTATTTCCGCTAGAATCAGTTACAGTAACTTCCACCAAGTTCTCACCTAGATCGGCACATGTAAAATCAAGTCCTGAACCACCACTTGTTACATAATGAACTGTACCATTAAATATTCTTGGTGCAAAAATTGGCGTTGTAAAAGGCGTATTAGAGGCAGCCCCCAAAGACATAGACATATCAGCATTAGAGAAATTTTGATTACTTCCATCACCATTTGTATAATAATGACCATGAGTAGCATCTAATACCAATGCAATACCGTAAGTGGTATTTGCACTTAATGTGATAGGATTATCTAATACAGCATTAGATGGAGCATCTTGCCCTGCACCTGTTCCAGAACCAACTGCAGCAGCTGTTCCCCACGCGGCGGCATTGGCCTCATTACCAACATAAGTCCCTACTAGAGTATAAACATCCATGGTAAATGCGCCTGGGTCTGCGGTATTTATATCAATTTCTGTAATATCTAAATCGCTTGGACCAACTGTAATATCGAAATATACGGCACCACCCATAGATCCATTATTTCCAGAAGCAAATAGACTTGTTAAAGAACCTTGAGCTCCTCCACCAACACCTCCAGCGGTAATTGTGTATCCACAAGCCTCTGTAACACCTGTTACAAGATCACTAGGATCAATACTTGCTACACCATTAGCATCAAGATATACGTCTAATCCACCACCTGAAGCAGCTTGATAGTTTAGTAAGAAGTTGTCTACACCGGCACCCCAGTTCCATCCTGTTTCATCATCAAAAGTGAATTTAACTTGGAAGGCATTGTTTATATATGCCGTTACATCAATTGCACCAGTGTTTGTAGGGTCGATATCTGCATTATCAGCTAAGAAAACTTCTTGCCAAGCAGCTCCGTCCCAAACTTCGGCACGCAATAAACCTAAACCTGCGAAATCTTGAAGTGCATAATCGAATGAAATATCTGCAGCGGTTGCCCCCGTTAAATCGTAAACTGGAGAAATTAACTCTGCAATATTATCTTCACTTCCCGCTGCGTCATCATCAAAAATTGCAGCATTGGTTGGGAAATCACCCCCAGTTGGCATTTCACCTGAACCGAAAGTCCAATCTTGAGAACCTAGAATTATATTAGTTGTCCATCCAGCAGGAACAGAAGCCGATTCAAAATCTTCAGACTCTGAAAAGTTTCCAAACCCTCCAACACAGAAAACCTCAGGTGCAGTAGTATCTTGAACAGTAACGGTAGCAGTACAGGTTGATGAATTTCCTGAGTTATCAGTTACCGTTAGGGTTACCGTATTTTCTCCAATCATTGAACAGTCGAAACTTGAAATATCTAGAGTATAGGAAGCAATTCCACAATTATCGGTAGAACCATTATCTATATCTGTACCAGTAATTGAGGCCATTCCAGTTACGGAATCAAGATCTATTGTGATGTCTTGACAAACCGCAACAGGAGCTTCGTCATCTATTACATTAACTTCAAATTGGCAAGTAACAGTATTTCCATCACTATCGGTTGCAGAATACTCAACAACAGTTATCCCTAAAGGGAAGTCACTTCCACTAGCAGGACCAGCAGTTTGAGTTGTAGGAATCGCACCATCTTCAGTGTCAAACGCAATCGCATCACTAAAATTTACGGCAGCTGTACAAACTCCAGATTCTGTATATGCTGTTATGTCACTAGGACAAGAAATTACAGGTGGGTTACCAACTACATTTCCAACATTTACAGTGTAATCTTCAACTTCCCCAAAAGAGAAAGTTCCACAAGGCCCAGGATCTGATGCACCCCATTTCAACTTAATTCTCATACGAGTATCCCCAAGTGAGGCAGAAGCAGGAACTGTTATATTTAAAGTATGCGGACCACTAGATCCAGTAGGACCGGCAATATTATATACCTCACCAGCATCGTCTAAGATGCCATTTTGATTCCAATCGATAAATGCATATAAATAATCACCACCATCAGGATCTATAGTGATTGATAATTGTTCAGTTCCCCCAGGGCTAAGACTTGCAACCATACTTGTGAAATCGCTATATCCTGGATGAACAGTAGTAGTGTTATTTATGCCCGCAAAGGTAACATTTGTAATATTTTCCCATGTGGTACTGTTTCCTGCAGCAGCACAATATTGGGCATTTGCTTGCCACCCCAAGGAGGTAAGAAATAATGCCATTAAGGTTAAAAAGGTAATTTTTTTCATAAAACATAATTTAAGTTAATAGTTAAAATCACGTTAAATGTACAGCATTTTATATTAATTGACAAATTATTCTTAAAAGCATAATTAAAATATTAAACAACCCGCAATTTTATTTATAATTTAGCCTCATTTTCTAACAAATTAGGCAACTATCTTCTTTACAGACACATACAAAATCAAGAAACTCAAATTGTGAAAATTGTATAGTATATCGACTAAAATCAAATTTGTATTAGCCCAGTGTGAATGTAATTTGTTTAACAATTTATCGTAGGCTCTAAAACAGTATATGAGCCACATTTAATGTGCTCACTGATCTATATGAAGTAAATTGTAAAAACTAGAAGAATGGTCTATACTGTTCTACGCGGAAATCTATTGTAGTTTTTTGGGGGAAATCTGCTTTCATTTTTTTATAAGAAGCAAGACTACCAACAGCCCTATTTGCAGCTCCAGATGGAGCTATGAGAGAAACTGTTTTTATTTCCCTACCGCTATTTGGCAATTGAAAAGTATGTATTCTAGGAATTTTGTTTGAAATTACCTTAAGTGAAATATTGTACTCTTTTAATTTTCTTCTAAAGAAGTATTCTGGCCCATTTTTACTATTACCCCCTGTAAAAAGCAAGGTATTGACCTTTGGATTTTGCTGAAGTATGACTACCAAATCACGTAGCTCTACATCGCTCATTCCAATATCTGACGCATCAACCTTTTCTCGTTTTGCTGAGGCTACCATATCACAAACACCAATTCCTCGATTTATAAGAAATCGTTCACGCTGTTCTATAGCTTCAGTAGTATTTTCGA
>DATGMV010000320.1:0-2959 GCA_035307185.1 Fermentimonas sp.
CTCGGAACACTTGAAGGAGGTGTCTATACTAATAAGCTTATAAAAGGTAATAACTTTCAGGCAAAAACTTCATTAAACTACTCTTACGATTGGCTAAATATGGATATTTCATATCAGAAGGGGGCATACTATCTTTATGAGAATGTAATGTCGGTAAGGGCGGACAAGGATTTCTTTCGTTTCACTGCATCGGCATCTGTTAATAAGGATATTTCAAAGAATTTAAAAATAACTTCAGGCTTTAACTTTACTCGTGATCTAAATCAAGGTAATGTTCCATCTGTTTCCTTGAGTGCGAATTGGGTACTCAAAGACAATATTTCATTGTTTGCTAATGGTTATTGGTATAGATATTCATATATAAATAATAAAAATATTTTTAATTCTCAGGTTGGTTTAAGTTATACATTTGGCAAATCTCAACCGTTAAGTGGTAAGAAGAGTAGAGTGTCTGCTCGTATCTATTATGATTACAATGCCAATGATAAGTATGATGAGGATGATGAGCCTGCAGAAGGTTATCTTATTGGGATAAATAATGAGGTCTTTATTTCTGACAAGGAAGGTAAAGTAAAGTATTCCAATGTGCTCTTTGGAGAATATAGCGTGAATCCTTTAAGAGCGGGAAGATGGTTTTTTAACAGTAAAGATTTTGAAGTTAACAGTTATAGAAAGACTTTAAATATACCTCTAAAACAGAGCGGAACGTTGCAGGGCAATATCCGATATGTTGCAGGAGAATTAAGTATGGATATTAATGAAAGGTACGAAGGTCTTAGATTTACAATTACCAATGAAAAGAGGGGCTTCACTCGAACTGTAGTAACCGACGGTAGAGGGAGTTTCATAACTTTTCTACCAAATGGTGTTTATACCATTCAACTCAATAAAAACACACTTCCGGAAAATACTGATTGTGAGAACTATCAGCAGGTATTTCAGATAGAGGCAGGTAAAATAACCGGTCTTGATGAATTCGAGATAAAAATTAAAGAAAGAAAAATTAATATCAAACGTTTTTGATGTTTTCCACAATATACTCGTTAATTACTTCGAGGAACTCTGTACCAAAACGTTCAACTTTCTTTTTGCCAAAGCCATGTATTTTAAGTAGCTCTTTCTCTGTTTGGGGCATGTAGTCTGCCATTTGAACGAGGGTTTTTGTAGCTGCTACAATGTATGGCGGGAGATTTTCGTTTTCGCTAATATAGTTGCGTATTTGAACCAGTTCGTTGAGCAGCTCAGGGTGTTTGGATTTTAGATCTACTTTAGTTTTTTTGCGACTATAAGAAGTAATATCAAATGAAGGTTTGCTGAACTTGCTGCGTGCATCGAAGTAATTTTCCACACTATAATTTGCTGCTGTTTGGCTTATTAGATGCCTTTTGAGAGCAGCTTCTGTGAAGATAGAAGTGATGAACTCATCATACACCACTGCGCTTTTCTTGTTATCAGTTGTGGTTGTAGATCCCTTTAATGATTGAGTTAAAGAGTCTAATTTTTCGGAAAAGTAGGTTGAAGAAGACATTAGTCTTTCTGTTAGTAAATCTGTGTCTAAAGGTTTTTGAGAGCAGATTTTCTTTAGTTGAGATCTGAACTTCTTTGCAACATCTTCCACCTCAAATAGTTGTTTGTTTATCTCATCTACAAATTTAACTGCATCATCGTTGAAGGCCGATTCATCCTCTTTTGTTTTAAAATACCAAGAACGTGCACTTTGTTGAAGTGGTGCAAAATCGTATAGCTGTAACAGAATTGCAGTTTTAAACTGCTCTTTGGCAATTTGCAACTCAGATGCTATAGTATCGTTGTTGGGTTTTGCTGAAGAGAATTGTACTACTTGCTGGTCAACTTTTATGCTTAGGTTGTTGATCGGACTTTTTAATACTATGCCTTCCAAAGATCTGCATCTGCTTAGTGCAACATATACCTGACCGGGCGAAAAGGCTTTACCGGCATCAATTACAGCTCTGTCAAATGTGAGTCCCTGACTTTTATGGATTGTGATTGCCCAGGCGAGTCTGAGTGGAACTTGTTCGTATGTTCCGATAACTTCCTCTTCCACTAAGTTTGTTTTGGAGTCTGTTTTGTAGCGTATGTTTTCCCATTTCATAGGTGAAACGGTAATTTCATATGGGTCATCGGGGCATTGAACAGTTATTGTGTTACCAATGATGCTTGCCACAGTTCCTATTTTCCCGTTAAAATATCTTCGAGGTGTTTCTGTGTCATTCTTTACAAACATCACCTTGGCTCCCTCTTTTAGCTCAAGAGTTTCTTCTACAGGCAATGCATTTGCAGGGAAATCTCCTGTAGTTATCGCATTAAATTCATGCGTATCTGACTCAATTTTATCCAACTCCGTTCTGTTTAGGGAGTCGGCGCTGTGGTTATGAGTTGTAAGGGTTATATAGTTGTCGTTGGGTGAAGGGTTGAAATTAGGTTTATATCTTCTTTGAAGCAGATTGAAGCCATCTTGCGAGAGTGAGTCGTTTCTTACTTCATTAAGTATCTGAATGAATAGATTGTCGGTCTGACGGAAGACTTTGTTAAACTCTACATATACAGGGGGGAACTCTTGGATGACATGACTATGAAAAAAGAAAACACTTTTGTAGTATTCTGATATTAACTGCCACTCATCTGTTTTTGCAATAGGTGAAAGCTGGTACATGTCACCTATGAAAATCATTTGGACCCCTCCAAAGGGCTCCGACTGTCGGTAACGAACTCTTCTGAGAACAGTGTCTATTGCATCAAGCAGGTCGGCACGCACCATGCTTATCTCGTCAATAACAAGTAGCTCAAGCTCACGTAAAACACGGCGGCGCATGTTGTTAATTTTCATGCGCGACATTAATGAGATGCGCCCTTCCGGACTGGGAGTAAAAGGGGTGAATGGAAGTTGGAAGAACGAGTGTATAGTTGTTCCCCCTGCATTTATTGCAGCAACCCCTGT
>DATGMV010000321.1:0-2228 GCA_035307185.1 Fermentimonas sp.
ACCCTCTTTTAATTTTAAAAATTATACCTCACATAAAAAAATATGATTTAATTCATTTACATCTATTCCCAACATTATATTGGGTCGTTTTAGCAAAATGGCTCTCTTTTTCAAAAGTAAAGTTGATATACACAGAGCACAGTACTAATAATAGAAGGAGAGATAATTTTCTTTTTAAAATCATAGATAGGTTTATTTATCAAAAAATAGATATAGTTACATCAATTACAGAAGGTGTTAAATTGGAACTTCAAAAACAAATGAATTGGACTAAAATTCAGTCGTCGAGGAATTCTCGGTAACTGCTTCGGATGGTAAACCAAATGCAATGATTAAATAGATACCTCCTGATTGTATCTTCATAAAGCAATCAATTGAAATGAACAAATATACGTGGGCTACACCGCTTTATTGGTGACTCGATAACACTAGAGGATGAAAGCAAAACATGTGGTTGTGGAAATCATAACCCAATGGTGGAGATTGATATGGTTATATACAATGATAATATAGAACAGAAATTTCTTCATATAGATGCAAAACTCGTAAATAAAAGAGTTTTTTCTCAGACAGTCGAGTGTTTCCGAAGTATAAACGCTTCCTGAATTATAAAAAAATACATTTTTAGTGGTTCTTATGGAACGAATTGTTTTTGTTGTAAATATAGATTGGTTTTTCTTGTCTCATAGACTGCCGCTCGCATTAGAGGCAATTAATAAGGGTTTTGATGTTTATCTTCTTACAGCTAATTCAGGTAAGAAGAGTGAAATTGAAGAGTATGGAATAAATTTTATTGAAGTTCCTTTTGAGAGATCAGGAAAGAATTTGTTCCATGAATTGAAGTGTATTAAACTACTTGCTAAACACTATAAACGTTTAAATCCAGATATCATTCATCATGTTACTCTTAAAGCTGCTCTTTTAGGGTCTTTTGCAGCCAAAATATCTGGTCACAAAAATGTAATTAATGCCATAAGTGGGTTAGGGTATAATTTTACAGATGGTCGTAATGGTCCTCTTCAGAAACTTATCCGATTTATGATGAGAAAGTCATTTAAATCAGATAAGTTTTATTTTATACTTCAGAATCCTGATGATATTGAAATGATGAAAAGTCAGAAGTTGGTGCCAGATAATCACTATAGATTAATTAAAGGCTCTGGTGTTGACTTGAAAGAATTTCCGTATACTTTACCAGTAATAAAAGATAAAATTCAAATTTTATTTCCTGCACGAATATTGTATGACAAAGGGGTAATTGAATTGATAGAAGCCGCCAAAAGTTTAGGAAAGAAGTGGAAAGGCAAAGCCGTCTTTATTTTAGCTGGTGACTGTGATGAGAATAATAAAGCTGTTGTTAGCGAAGAGGAGTTAAATAAACATCTCATTCCGGATTATATAGAATGGATTAAATTTAGAGAAGATATGATTTTACAGTATCAGCAATCTGATATTGTTGTTCTACCGTCTTACCGTGAGGGGCTTCCTAAATCGTTAATAGAGGCATGTGCTATAGGCCGCCCAATAATAACAACTGATGTGCCAGGTTGCAGAGAGTGTGTAATTGATGGATATAATGGGCGCATGGTGCCTGTAAAAACAGTTGTACCTTTAGCAAATGCTATCGAAGAGTTATGTGAAAGTAAATCTCTGAGAGATAAAATGGGAAGTAACTCACGTGTATTGGCAGAACAAGAGTTTTCAATTGAGAGCGTTATTGAGAAAACTTTTTTAATTTATGAAGAGTTATTGAGAAGTAATTAATTATGAAAAGAATTCTTATCACCGGTATAAACGGTTTTGTGGGCTCTAACTTTACGAACAGTTGGAGCAAGAACCACAAATTGTTTGGAGTGGATATACTTCAGCCCGAAAAGGAGGGTGTGGAGCGTACTTTCGGTTGGGATAACATGGGTAAGCTGCCTCCTGTGGATGCTATCGTGCATCTGGCGGGAAAAGCGCATGACACAAAGAATCAAAGTGAAGCGCAGAGTTATTTTGATATAAACACGGGATTGACGCAGCGGATTTTTGATTTCTTCATGGAGAGTGAGGCTAAGACGTTTGTGTTCTTCAGCTCGGTGAAGGCGGCGGCGGATAGTGTGCCGGGGGATGTGCTCACGGAGGATGTGGTGCCTGCACCGGTGGGTCCGTATGGTGAGTCGAAGATCAGGGGGGAGGAGTATATCCTGAATTACATGAAAAGGGACCCGAGGGCTAAGGAGAAG
>DATGMV010000322.1:0-2972 GCA_035307185.1 Fermentimonas sp.
GAAATATTTGGCGAGAAGGTGCTATCGTTCAACGATCCCGATGGTATGCAATTACAACTCATCATTCCAAACAAGGAAGATTCACGCTCACCCTGGACAACGAATGATATCTCAAGCGAAGTTGCAATTAGGGGGTTCCACAATGTTACCCTCACACTCAGATCGGCAGATGCAACATCTAAAGTTCTAACAGATATATTAGGTTACTCGGTAGTAAAACAAGAAGGAAACCGTTATCGGTTCGAGACAGACACAATAGGTACAGCCAATATCATAGATATAATTGAGAGTCCTAATGCACCCTACGGAAATAATGCCGCAGGCACAAACCATCACATTGCCTTTAGAGTAAAGGATGATAATATTTTGATGCAAATAAGGGAGAAGGTTGTTGAGGCCGGACTAAGCATTACACCAAAAATAGATAGAGATTATTTCTTCTCACTCTACTTCCGTGAACCGGGTGGTGTACTTTTTGAGATTGCAACAGATAACCCGGGATTTACTGTAGATGAATCGCTCGAAGAACTTGGATCTAAGTTAAAGCTCCCTACTCAATATAAGAAAATGAGAGAACAAATTGAGTCTGTACTACCAGAACTTTAAAACTAATTACAAAACAGATAAATTTGATGAGTCACACATTAAGTATTAAACATGCAGGAGAGCCATTAGAAACAGCTCAAAAAGCTTTAATAATGCTTCACGGAAGAGGAGCGTCTGCCGAGAGTATACTAACTCTCGGTCAGATATTAAATATAGAAGGATACTCACTGTTGGCGCCTCAGGCAACAAACAGCACTTGGTACCCCCACTCTTTTATGGCATCGGTTGAAGATAACGAACCATGGCTTAGTTCTGCAATTGATATAGTAAAGAAAACAGTAAATATGGTACTTGAAGCGGGAATTGAAAAAAAGGATATATTTTTTCTCGGATTCTCTCAAGGTGCTTGTCTCGTTTCTGAATATACTGCCAGATATGCACAGAGGTATGGTGGCATAGTTGCTTTTACCGGCGGACTAATTGGAGAGGAGATTGATCGAAGCAATTATAGTGGAGATTTTGCACAGACCCCCTTCTTCTTTGGCACAAGCGATCCCGATTTTCATGTGCCTGTAGAAAGAGTAAAAGATTCGGCAAGCATAGCTCGCGAAATGAATGCTGATGTTACTTTAAAAGTATATCCTAACAGAGGGCATACAATCTCGGAAGATGAAATAAAACAGGTTAATAGCCTAATCTTTAAATAAAATAGAGCTAATTAATTATACAGTTAATCATACAATTAGATATACAAGTAGTTGTGCAAGTAGTTGTGCAAGTAGTTGTGCAAGTAGTTGTGCAAGTAGAAATACAATTAGTTTTGCAATTAGAACAATCAATTAAATTATGAAAGTAACCAGAGTATACAGCGATAATAATGGCGACTCCAGATTTGAGGATATAGAGATTGAATTGTTTGACAGAGGTGAAATTGGTAGGCTCTCAGAAAACGTTGAGGTGAAATCTTTACAATTCAGGAGAGTTAGTCCCGACTACGACTATGACTTCCATCACGCGCCTCAGCGTCAATATATTGTTCTGATAGATGGTGGTGTTGAGATAGAAACCTCTTTGGGTGAAGCAAGACAATTTCAGACTGGTGAGATTTTACTTGTGGAAGACACCACAGGTAAGGGTCATCGCACGCGTAACCTCGAAAAACGTGAGCGCACTTCAATATTTATCCATCTGAAATAAGGCAATTGCGCTTAAACCACTAATCTATAACCCTATTATTTATTTACATAGGGTATTTTTACAACTACTTTCCTTACCACCTCATTCGTATCTACCTTCATACCGGGTTTATGTCCGTCAGAGGGAAAGAAAACCATAAATTTATCCGGACTCAAAAGGTGTGGTGTAAAATCTTCTTTGTCGAAGAATTCAAGATCTTTAGCTTCATCATATCCCTGAATTTCATGTTGCTTTTCAGGCTCCAAAGGTGTCACAAAAATGTACTCCTTACCCTTAGCAAGGTATTGAATATCGATATACTTGCGATGTGCCTCAAAATGATCAGTGTCTTTTGTCCTATATTCACTGATAATTAAAAAAGTATCTTCTAATAAATCATACCGTCCTAACTCCAATGTATTCAGATCCTGCTCTTTAAGAAAAGTGAAAGCTGCTTTCCATGAGGCTTCATTTAAAATATTTTGTTCTACGAACAATCTTTTATTGATGCTCAAATCGGGTGTCATTCTTAATTCAGTACTCCAGGGAGAATTAGTGAACCATTCGTTAATCTCCTCGTCAGTCCATGCCGACAGCTCTTTTTTATTTAGGAATGCCATAGTAGTTATAATTAATTTACCATAAAGGTATCAAAATATTGAGATTAATATTCTTATTAAACACTTTTTTGTATAAGCAAAGACTTTTTTGTAATTTTGTTAATTCTAATTTTAACAACCTCCAAAATTATATGTATAGTTCTAACCCATATGAGTGTGCAATGGAGTTTGCCACCGGTACCAATAGAAACATTTTTATAACCGGTAAAGCCGGTACAGGTAAAACAACCTTCCTCCGTAAACTTCGCGATGAAACAACCAAGCAGATGGCTGTTGTTGCACCAACAGGGGTTGCTGCAATAAATGCAGGGGGAACAACTATACACTCGTTCTTCCAACTTCCATTCACCCCTTTTACTCCCAGTCCGGAAGGGCGCAGCTCATTAATGTCGCGCATGAAAATTAACAACATGCGCCGCCGTGTTTTACGTGAGCTTGAACTACTTGTTATTGACGAGATAAGCATGGTGCGTGCCGACCTGCTTGATGCGATAGACACTGTTCTCAGAAGAGTTCGTCACCGCCAGTCGGAACCCTTTGGAGGCGTACAAATGATATTTATCGGAGACATGTACCAGCTTTCACCTATTGCAAAAACAGATGAGTGGCAGTTAATATCAGAGTATTACA
>DATGMV010000323.1:0-3193 GCA_035307185.1 Fermentimonas sp.
TCGTTATGCAGTAAATAACGGAGCAAAAGTAAATAATATGAGTTTTGGCAAATACACATCCCCCAATTCCGAAATGGTTAATAATGCAATCTCTTATGCTGCTGAAAAAGATGTTCTTCTTATTCATTCAGCGGGAAACAATGGTTTAAATATCGATTCTGTAGACTACTTCCCTTCTGCAACAGATAATACCGGTGACAGGTTCTCAAATCTGCTCAGAGTAGGGGCAACTGATCTGCAAGGAAATCGCAGTTCATTGTCTAACTACGGAGTAAATAATGTAGATTTATTTGCACCTGGTGAAAACATCATTTCAATTTCAGCAGGTGGCAAACAAACAGTTTCACAGGGAACAAGTGTTTCAGCCCCTATCGTAACTGCTGTAGCAGCTATGATAAGACATTACTTCCCTTCACTTAAAGCTTCTGAAGTTAAAGAAATCCTATTAAAAAGTGTAACTGCAATGGAAGAAGAGGGCCTAAGCGTAAGCGGAGGTTATTTAAATGCCTTTGAAGCAGTTAAAATAGCCTTAGAAATTCAATAAAAATTAATTCTTGAAGGTAATAATTGAAAAGTATATGAGGATATTAATCACACACATTTTATTTCTCTTAAGCATATCATTTGTTGTGGGTAATAATAGCTCCGACAAGAACAGTGTAATAGACTGGGACAGAGTTGAAAAGTTTACAAACGACTCATTAAGTAAACATTTAAAAGGTAAACACATTTACCCAAACTGGATAAATAACAGCCACTATTTTTACTATGATATAGTACAGCAAGGAGAAAACAATTATTACCTTGTAAATGCAAAAAACGGTAAAAAGAGTCGTTTGATAAAGGACAATGAAAGTTTTGCCCGTCATTATAATGAAATCATCGGTGACACCCTTAAGCCTAATAATATTAAAATTTATGGGATACAGTTTAAGGATAATAATTTCTCTCGGTTTTATATAAGAAAAAATGGTAAGTATGTAATGTATAACACTAAAACAGGCAAACTTACAGAAGTACCTTATGTAAAAGAAACTGTTAAAAAGGAGTATAAGATGGGAAGTTATCACTCAATCGACTCACTATACACAATGCTCGGTAGTGGATATAACCTTTTTATCAGAAATAACACAAACAATACAGTTAAACAAATAACATTTGACGGAAAAGAACATGCCGATTACACTTATCGTAATACTCCCGACACATTAGAAAATAACGCAAATGGTTTTTGGGCTGGCAAACGTTACATTTATCTCATGCGCGACCAAAGTGAGATTGAAGATATGAGTATCACTTTCTCTTTAAAGGAGCCGCGACCAACCACTTCTACATTCAAAATGCCTATGCCGGGCGACTCTGGAGTTCGTCAATACAGATTATTTTGGTATAATGCAGAAAGGGATGAAGCAAAAACACTACCAATTGAAAAATACCCGGATCAACAGGTAGACATGGATTACTATAGGTCTGATGAAGCTTTATTCATTACACGCAGGAGCAGGAAGGCTGATAAAATTGATCTTTGTAGAATAAATGTAAAAGATGGAACTGTTACTGAGTTAATTTCAGAGACAACAACTCCACATATGAATCTTACACTTTTCAACTATAAGATATTACAAAATGGTAAATATTTTATCTGGTGGTCTGAAAGAACAGGTAAGGGAAATTACTATTTATATAACGAAGAGGGTAAACTTCTCAACCGAATTACACAAGGAGAAAACCTTGTTGCAGGTAATATATTGCATGTAGACACTATAAAAAATGAAATTATATTTAGCGGATATGGAAATGAAGAGGGAATCAATCCATATTATAGATTATACTACAAAGCAAGTCTCGATGGCAAACATCAAACTTTACTAACACCAGGTAACGGAAATCATCAACTGTCATTCTCAGATGACAAAAAATATGCAGTTGATACTTGGTCTCGTATGGACATGCCACCAGTTGTAAATGTGTTGTCAATTGACAACCCTAAAAACAACTTCGAAATTGAAAGAACACCTGATGAATCGCTTAGACTGGCAGGCTGGAGTCCTCCAAAACTTTTAAAAGTAAAATCAGTTGACGGAGAAACAGACCTATACGGACTGATGTATCTTCCTTCAAATATCGATAAAACAAAGAAGTATCCAATAATCAGTAATGTCTATCCTGGTCCTCAGGATGATCAAATTCCTCAGTCGTTCACACTTGATGATAATGGTAATCAGGCATTAGCAGAATTAGGTTTTGTTGTAATTAATGTAGCACCAAGAGGTAGTTCACCTTTAAGAGGACAAGACTTTTATTGTTTCAGCTATGGAAATCTGCGTGACTATCCATTAGCTGACGACAAACATGTAATAGAGCAGTTAGCTAAGGAATATCCATTTATTGATCTCGATCGAGTAGGTATATATGGTCATTCCGGAGGAGGCTTTCAAGCAGCTACTGCGATACTTACATACCCCGACTTCTATAAAGTAGCAGTTTCTGCCTCTGGAAATCATGACAACAATATATATATCAGGTGGTGGGGTGAGACCTTTCATGGAGTAGATGAAACAGTTGATCCTGAGACAGGAGAGACAAAGTTCTCATCAGAAATACCAACTAATATTGAATTGGCTGAAAACTTAAAGGGAAAGCTATTTCTTATTACCGGTGAAGTAGACAAAAATGTTCCACCATCCTCAACCTATCGCCTCGCTAATGCTCTTATAGAGGAGAATAAAAGGTTCGATATGTTTATCTTTCCGGGGGTAGATCATGGCTTATATGGCTCTTACTATCAGAATCTTATCCGTTATTACTTTATAGAGAATCTGTTGAATTTACAGCAGGATCATATAGATATAATTAATCACAACTAAACTATTACAAACAAATAGTTTGAAATTATCTACATAGACTTCATGCAAATTAAAAATTATTTAAAGTTAATTCTTTTAAGTTTAATTGCTCTGTATACTCTGCAAATATATGGACAGACTACAGAGGGCGACGCAACCGTTTTGGTTGATGTAACTATAGTTGATTCAGAAGAATTCCCATTAGCAGGTGCCACAGTTCAAATAATTGGGAAAAGCCAAGGAGTACTTGCAGATGAGAATGGCGCTGTTTCATTATGGGTTGACAAAGGTGCAACTATAGAGTTCAGATTTCTTGGAATGAAACCTTTGAGAATGAAAGTAGTACA
>DATGMV010000324.1:0-3626 GCA_035307185.1 Fermentimonas sp.
GAGTACTTGCATGAATACCTGCACCACTACCTATTCCAATAATCTCATTACCAAAACGACTTGCATTATCATTCAGCTCCTCAATAGAATTAATGCTCACATAAGAAGGAACAACAAGTCCGGTAGTACCTTCGCTAAACGCTTCACCAAGAATCACCAGCTTATCGCCATAATCATTCCAGTAATCTACATGAGTATGAGGCAACCAAGCATCGAGGAAAACATCTCCTTTGGAATTGGTTTTTGATAACTCTCCATAAATCAGTCCGGGCTCTAAATTAATAAGATCAACCTCATAACCTTTATCCTCAAGTGCCACCTTTGCAAGATGCGTAAATGCAACACCTTCAGCCCAATTGGGATATAATATTGTAACTTTCTCTTTTCCGCTACCTGCTCCACCACCACAAGAGGCTATTAAAAGAGCAACACTTAACATAACTGTAATGCCTAATAAACTTTTCTTTATTTTATCCATAATTCTAATATATATTTTATTAATTAATTATTCTTTCTATCCTTTTTTATTTGCGAACGATTGAGTTATGCGATCGAGAATAATTGCAAGAATCACAATCCCTAACCCAGACTCAAACCCTTTCGCTATGTCATTCTGTTGTATTCCCTGATAAACAACACTCCCCAATCCTTTTGCTCCAACCATAGATGCAATTACTACCATTGATAAAGCAAGCAGAATCACTTGGTTTACCCCTGTTAGTATAGTTGGCATAGCCAATGGCAATTCTATCTTATAAAGGATCTGCTTCTCAGTTGCACCAAAAGCACGACCTGCTTCCACTACATCGCCGGGCACATTCCTTATTCCTAAACTGGTAAGACGCACTGCCGGAGGTAGTGAGAAAATTACTGTTGCCACTATACCCGGAGTGTTACCAACACTAAAAAAAAAGATAGCGGGAATTAGATAAACAAATGCAGGCATAGTTTGCATAAAATCGAGTACAGGCTTAATTATAACATCCGCAGTTTTGTATTTAGCTGCTAATATCCCTAATGGTATTCCAAGAATCAGTGCAATAAAAGTTGAAACAAGCACCAGAGTTGTTGTATGCATAGCCTCGCTCCAGTAACCCATTGCATAAATAACACCTAAGCCTAAAACTATAAATGACACCAATCCGGCACTTTTTTTAAAACCTTCTTTTTTAAACATTAGCTTACCCGATTTAGCATACCAGGCAAGAGCAACCACAATTAACAGAAAGAGAGCAAAAGGTGTAGATAACAAAAGATCGTTCATCCGATCCACAGTCCAAGAGATCCCATCATCAATAGCACTCCACAAAAAAGACAAACTCTCCTCAAGAGCATTAATACCTATCTCAATATATTTTCCTAAATCAATAATTCTATTCATTATTATATTTTTATGTTGCAACCAACCCTTAACTAAATAGCGTTTGCCTTCTTTATCATACTCTTAACCTCTTCGTCACCATAGCGGGTAGCCTCAATAATTAGCGATGTCTGAGAAACCAAACCTAACAATCGTCCATTCACTTTATCCACAACCGCAAGTGGATAGTAATTACCGGAGATTAGAGGCAACATCTCTTCAACCGTATAATCTTTGTATACACTCGGGACCTCAGATTTCAGAGCCATCTCCAACGAAGTCACTTTATTATCTGCCAGCTCTAAAACATCTTTAAGCCACACATACCCCAAAAAAGTACGTTTCTCATCCTCCACAGGAAGAAACTGAAGACTTTCTGAACGCATTTTACGAATTGCACGCATTGGTCCGTCCTTTCTTAAACTCAGAAGTGAAGGTTTAGTAAACATAAGCGACTCAGCAGTAATAATTGTTTTGCGGTCGACCTTCTCTACAAACGCTTCTACGTAATCACTGGCAGGATTTGTAAGAATCTCTTCAGGGCTTCCAATTTGTTCAATAATACCATCCTTCATTATCATTATCCGATCGCCAAGCTTAATCGCCTCATCCAAGTCGTGTGTAATAAAAACGATTGTCTTTTGCACTTTTTCTTGTATTTGCAGAAGCTCATCCTGCATATCAGTTTTAATTAGAGGATCGAGAGCAGAGAATGCCTCATCCATAAGTAAAACCTCCGTATCATTGGCAAGTGCTCTTGCCAAACCAACCCTTTGTTGCATACCACCCGACATCTCTGAAGGATAGTGATCTTCATAACCCTTAAGCCCTACAGTTTCTAACGCTTGTAATGCCTTTTTATCGCGCTCTTCTTTTATCTCACCTCTAAGCTCCAGACCAAAAGCTGCATTCTCCAGAATTGTCTTGTGAGGCAACAGCCCAAACTTCTGAAACACCATACTCATTTCATAACGACGAGTATTAAGAAGCTCATTATTACTTTCACGAGTAATATCCTGATCTTTGAAAAACACCTTACCCGCTGTTGGCTCATTAAGCCGGTTAAGGCATCTAATCAGAGTAGATTTACCACTACCGGAAAGCCCCATTACCACAAATATCTCCCCTTCATACACCTCAAAGTTTGCTTTACTAATACCTACAGTACATTTAGTTTTAGCAAGTATCTCCTCTTTTGAAACACCCTGTTCAAGCATCTCAAGAGCATCCTTCTTACGTTTACCAAAAACTACGGAAAGATCTTCAACTCTTAGTTTTACTGTTCTATTAATTTCACTCATCTTCTTTATATATTTCTATTAAAAGTAATAGCCCATGTTTATATTAAATCGACTATTCCACGAAGCATTCTCAACCCCTGATCCAAGTCCTTTACCAAAAGAATCGGTCAACCATGGTTGATTCTTACCCATTGCATAATCAATATATGTATAAATTGGTCCGGCTGTAATCATCATTCCGGGAACCAGAAAATGTGTATCGTGAAAAATCTCAACATCCTTATCCACCATCGAATAGTTAACATATGGCTGTATAGAACTAATCGGACCCCAACTTACAGGAATTGTATAAGCAAGCCCGGCAACATAAATATTTGCTTTTGATGCCACCCCACCGGTATATCCATCGCCACCGGCATAACCATAGGCGTATGCGCCCATAGGAACAACATCAAGTTTCTCACCGTTATCTCCAAGAGCATTATAGTCGTAACGTATAACCTCTGTTTTAAGGTTAAACCTACCAAAATCTCCTTCAACATGTCCGGCAAAGGCAGTAGACAACTCCGACTTATCTAAAGTAGAATTATGTAGACCACCTGCCTGAGCAGATATTCCTGCACTCCAATTATCATTTAAATGCCACACAAGGCGTGCATTAAACTGATCTAACTCTTTAATGTTAGCCGATACATCGTCAACTATGTCACCTTCACTATTAACATAAGCCCCGTTACCGGGTATAATATCATAAGAGTATCTGCCTGCCTGAGCCTCAGCACCTGGACCAGATGGCTCAGCCTGACGAAAATAAGCCAGCGACAAATCAAGATTCTCAGCAGGTTTAATATCAAAACTAATACCCATATCATAATCATCCTCTAATCCTACATAATAGGGAATCTGAAAAAACCAGTTATGCGATGCAAAACCCTGAATCCCAAAAGGCACCTGCGAAACACCCACCTTCATGTAGATGTCATCAGAAAAAGCATAACCAAAATACCCATGATGCAAGAAGTGAG
>DATGMV010000325.1:0-2583 GCA_035307185.1 Fermentimonas sp.
TTTCATCTTTTGCTAAACTCGCTTGAATAATTTTAGCTTGTGCTTCAACATCTGCATTAGCCTCTTTATCATACCCTGCTGGATAAGGCACACCTAGCTTCATCATCGCTTTAATCATTGGTTGTGTTTTACCTTTATCAATTGAGTTAGTAAACAACCAAGGATATTTGGGCATAATACTATTAGATACCATTAATGTAGGATCTAACATATGATTATAGTGCCAACTATCCGGATACTTCTTTCCAATTCTTGCTAAGTCTGGTCCAGTTCTTTTTGAACCCCATTGGAACGGATGATCGTATATAAACTCACCTGCCTTAGAATACTCCCCATATCGTACCTCCTCATCTCTAAACGGTCTTATCATCTGCGAGTGACAAGTGTAACACCCTTCTCGAACGTATATATTTCTTCCATGTAACTCTAGTGGTGTGTAAGGCTCTACGCTTGAAATAGTAGGAACATTAGATTTAACTAAAAACGTAGGAATTAACTCTACTAGCCCACCAATACTTACCACAATCAAAGCAACAATAAACATATGAACAGGACGACGCTCAATCCATCCGTGCCATAATTCGCCTTTTTGTCTTTTCTTATCCCATTTCTTAGGTAATGGAGCAGCTTCAGCTTTTTCATTAGCTTCCATTCTACCTTTCTTAACTGTTTTATAAATATTATAAACCATTAAGAACACACCGATTAAATAAATCAATCCACCTAAAGTTCTTAATATGTATGCATTTTGAGCAACTTGTAAAGTTTCAGCAAATTGGTATTGTAAAATCCCATCCGGAGTAAACTTTTTCCACATTGAAGCTTGAGTAAATGCTGCCCAATACAATGGAATTACATAGATAATAATACCTAATGTACCTAACCAGAAATGGTTATTAGCCCATTTTTTAGAATACAATTCAGTATTAAATATTCTTGGTAATAACCAATATAACATACCAAACGCTAGGAATCCATTCCAACCAAGTGCACCTATGTGAACATGCGCAACTGTCCAATCTGTATAATGTGAAATTGCATTTACAGCTTTAATAGATAATAGTGGCCCTTCAAAAGTAGCCATACCATAACAAGTTAGTGCTACTACAAAGAATTTTAAGATTGGTTCTGTTCTTACTCTATCCCATGCTCCTCGTAAAGTTAACAAACCGTTTAACATACCACCCCAAGATGGCGCAATAAGCATTACAGAGAATACTGTTCCTAAACTTTGAGCCCATTCTGGTAAAGCTGTGTATAACAAGTGATGCGGTCCAGCCCAAATATAAATAAATATCAATGACCAGAAGTGAATAACTGACCAACGATATGAGTATACCGGTCTATTTGCTGCCTTGGGTACGAAGTAATACATTAGTCCTAAAAATGGTGTTGTTAATACAAAGGCTACAGCATTGTGACCATACCACCATTGAACTAAAGCATCTTGAACCCCAGCATACCATGAATAACTTTCAATAAAAGAATATGGCATTGACATAGCGTTGACTATATAAAGCATAGCAACAGCTACCCAAGTTCCTATGTAAAACCAAATGGCTACATACATATGAGTAACACGCCTTTTAAGTATAGTACCTAGCATATTAATACCAAATACCACCCAAATTAGAACTACTGCAATATCAAGTGGCCACTCTAGCTCAGCGTACTCTTTACCTTGAGTATAACCCATCCAAAGCGTTAAGGCACCAACTAATATCGTTATTTGCCACCCCCAAAAATGTATTTTACTAAGCTTATCAGAATACATTCTTGTTTTTAAAAGCCTTTGCATAGAATAATAAACGCCTGCAAAAACTGCATTTCCAACGAAAGCAAAAATTACTGCGTTGGTATGTACAGGTCTCATTCTACCAAATGTAGTTGGAGCCCATCCCAAGCTAGAATCAGGATATGCCAAGGTTAATGCTGCCCATAAACCAGCCAACATTCCAATGACACCCCAAAAAAGTGTAGCATAAGAGAATTGCTTTACTATCTTATTGTCGTAATAAAATGTTTCGACTTGCATTGAGTTACCTTGACCCGCTGCATGAGAAGAAATTTTTTGACTCATTATTGATTGTTTATTTAAAAAAGATTAGTTCTTAGATTTACTTTCTGACTTATTATTTATATTTATTGAAGTCTTCGATTCTAAAGGGTAGTCATCAAACAAAATTTGATGTGCAGGTGAATAATCATCTTCAAACTGACCCGATCTCACAGACCAAATAAAGGCTCCCAAAAAGCACAATGCAATGATTAGGCTTACCCCTAACAATACAACCATCACCTCCATAATTCATTATCTTTAATTCAGCCACAAAATTAACTCTATTTTGAATGATTCCGCATGACAATAATCAGACAAAAACATGATTTTTATCATATATTGTTTAAGCCGCTATATTTCCTCAGAAATACCTCCTAATTCAAACGTCATACTAAAATAAATTTAATACATTTACCTGAATAATCTAAATTTTTTAGCATAAATTCTACTACCAATATATGTTATTAATACAATTGACAAAGTACTGAGGGGCATTAAGATAGCCGCAATCAAAGGAGAAAGTA
>DATGMV010000326.1:0-10401 GCA_035307185.1 Fermentimonas sp.
TTATCAAGTATCTGATAGCTTGGATCTTTTTGAAAATATAACGGATATTAGTCGTCAGATTCAGCAACGAACATCTGTAAGTGAAACAATTAACCTTTCCAATGAAACTGAAACTATTTATAATTTACAGGATACAGTTTCGAGTAAAGAAGAAAGAGAGCCAATAGTTATCGATGCCATTTTATTGGATTCAATACCTGCAGATTCAGTTAGATTAGATTCAGTTATAACCGACACACTTAGTACGATACGAAAAGATACTACAAAGACCCTAAAAGGCATAGACTTTATTTCAAGAAATGAACTCGATCTACAATATACCAGAAATGAAAATGGTACATTACAATTGCCTGAGTATAGCTATGATATCAACTCTTTACGCGGTTTAACATTTAGTGATACACTTTTCTATAATCCATTATTTCTACCAATGATATATACAGGGAAAATACTTCCACGCAATTTATCATTTTATTCTTTGGATGAAGATAATAGCAAAGGTAAACTTATACCTCAAGATCAAACATTTGCGCACAGATTAGAGCATATCGATTTTGTTCAAAATGTTAGACAAAATTATTACAAAGAGTATCCAGACAGAATAAAATACTCTGTACGCAGTTTTGATTCTCTCCCAACAATAGAGAGTCGCGACGATGTCGTAAGAGAAACATTTAATCCATTCCGTGAATTATTGAGATCCGAGACAACATTTTCACTTGAAGCTCCGGGTATTGACGTAATAACTATAGATAGAAAATATTGGGTACGTTCAGGAGAACACTCATTTCAGTTTGCTCAAAACTACTTTTCAGAGAATTGGCATAAGGGTGGTACCAATAACCTAAATGTTAACAGTTATCAGGTCTTTAGAGCTAACTATAAGAAGGAAAAAGTTAGATTCAACAACACTCTCGAATGGAGACTATCTGTCTTTAATGCTCCCGATGATAGTTTGAGACAATATAGAATTGGTAACGATCTACTTCGCTATTATGGCGACTTTGGAGTTGATGCTTTTCTTAAAGGATGGTCATATTCTATGAACATGGAGGCTAAGTCGCAATTGTTTAACTCGTATCCAACCAATTCAAATAAAATTAGATCAGCGTTCTTAGCACCGCTATATGTTAATGCCGGTATAGGTTTGAAGTATGCACTTAATAAAAAATCAGAAAGAGTACGTCATAGAAATATAAAGTGGAATTTAGCTATCGCACCTGTATCAATCAATTACAGATATGTTGGTCACGATTCTGTGAGTGTAGTACGATATGGTATTCCTGAAGGTGAAAAGTCGCTTCTCGACCTCGGTACAACAATCACCTCAATACTAAAGTATAATATCACTCGTTACATTACTTGGGATTCTCGTTTGACCTATTTTACAAGTTATGATAAGGTAATATCTGAGTTTGAAAATAGTCTTAATATGTCGTTAAGTAATGCTTTCTCAACTCGAATATATTTAAACGTTAGATTCGATGATAGCGTGCCGGCTGACCCGGAATTCAAATATTGGCAAATTAATCAAACACTTAGTTTTGGACTAAATTACAAATGGTAGATTTTTAAGCAAAAAAACTATCTTCGTCTAAGCTGTATCCATTAAGGAAATCAGTGGCGCTCATACGTTTTTTTCCAGATAGCTGTAAATCAGTAATACGTAATAAGCCATCTTTCACTACTACATCTATATGTTTTTTATTGCTTATTATTTTGCCTGTAATGTTTTCTGTAATCACATTTTCAACTATGGAAGAAGCATAAAGCTTTACTCTTAAAGTTTCGCCTGTATCCTTACGGTATAGTTCTGTCCATGCAGTAGGATAGGGGGATAAACCTCTAATGAAGTTAAATATTTCTTCGGCACTTTTGTTCCAGTCTACCCTACAATCTTCTGTAAAAATTTTCGGAGCTGGTTTTAATTTATAGTCATCTGCGATTAACTCGTTCTGTGGTTTACTTGATATTCTGCCATCAATTACAGCATCTACTGTTTTTAATACTAATGCGGCACCCATTACCATTAACCTGTCATGAAGTGTTTCAGCGTTATCACTCCTATATATCTCTGTACTTTTACTAAATATAATTTCTCCTGTATCTATTTCGTGTGAAAGAAAAAATGTTGTTACACCTGTTTCTTTCTCTCCATTTATAATAGCCCAGTTGATAGGTGCAGCACCACGATATTGTGGTAAAAGAGATGAGTGCAAATTAAATGTTCCTTTCGGAGGCATACTCCATACTACTTCTGGAAGCATTCTGAATGCAACAACAACTTGTAAGTCGGCTCTCAGATCCTTGAGTTCTTGTAAAAAACTTTCACTCTTTAACTTTTCAGGCTGTAGTATTTTTAATCCTTTTTCTAAGGCGTATTGTTTTATCGGTGAGGATTTTAGTTTATAGCCTCTTCCTGCAGGCTTGTCAGGCATTGTAACAACACCTACCACGTTATAGCCGTTTTCTACAAGCATTTTTAGAGACTCCACGGCAAATTCCGGTGTGCCCATAAATAATATTCTTAAATCACCTTTTTTCATAAAATGCTTTATTCGTCCATCACAGAATAGTTCTCAACAAGTACCTCTCTATAAGAATTAAACACTGAGGATTGAGACAGTAGTCCCACATATTCTCCCTTCTCATCAACAACAGGCAGATTCCATGCTTTAGTCTTTTCAAATGTATACATAACATCCTCCATACTTTTATTAATTTCAATTTTAGCAGGAGAACCTACCATAAATTTCTCTACTGTGAACTTTTCATAGAGCTCAGGACGGAACATTATATTGCGTATATCATTCATTAAAACCAACCCAAGTAGTTTGTTTTCGTTGTTAACTACAGGGAAAATATTTCTATTTGAATTTGAAATTACTTTCACCATTTGCCCCAAAGTCATATCCGGAGAAACCGTTGGGATATTCTTTTCAAGAAGATCTTCAATTTTAAGAAAAGTGAGTACTGCCTTATCTTTATGATGTGTAATTAACTCACCTCTTTTAGCTAAGCGAATAGCGTATATGCTATGTTTCTCAAAAATTAATATTGTTGCGTATGAAACAAGTGATACAATCATTAGTGGCAAAAACAAATCGTATCCACCGGTTAACTCTACTATCAAGAACATACCGGTTAAAGGGGCATGCATAACACCTGCCATTACTCCCGACATACCCATTAGTGCAAAGTTTTCTTGAGGCAGGTAAGATGTATATCCAAGTTGATTGATAATATATGAAAAAACAAAACCTGCGATACAACCTAAAAATAGTGTTGGAGCAAAAACTCCCCCCGTGCCACCTCCTCCATTAGTGGCACTGGTAGCAAAAACCTTAAAGATAATTACAAGAAAAAGAAATGCTACTATTGCCCATTTGTTTTCGAGATTATAGAAAAAACTTTCATTGGTAAGTGTTCTAAATGCATCACCACCTGCAAGCAATGTGTTGATAGTATTATAACCTTCGCCAAATAGTGGAGGAAATAAGAAAATCAACACACTCAACATTACTCCACCCAACATAAATCTTTTCCAGTGCGGCAGCTTGTGAAATATATTTTCGAGCCAGCTCATACATCTAATTACATATAGTGACAGTATTCCGCATAAAATACCAAGTAGTATCACAAATGGTATTCTTTCGAGAGTAAATTCTTCAACAAGAGTAAATGCAAACATAGCATCCATTCCTGTGAGAATATAAGACACAACTGTTGCAGTTACAGCAGTAACCAGTAGAGGTAATATGGAAGACATTGTAAGGTCTAAAAGTAGCACCTCAATAACAAATAGTATACCGGCAATCGGTGCTTTAAAAATTCCGGCAATTGCACCTGCAGCTCCACACCCAACTAAGATCATCAGGCTTTGTTGCTCAAGTTTAAAATATCTACCCAGATTAGAGCCTATTGCAGAGCCGGTTAGCACTATCGGAGCCTCAGCTCCCACAGAACCTCCGAATCCAATCGTTATAGAACTGGCCACAAGCGATGAGTGCATATTATGTGGTTTGATCCTACTTTTGCGTTGTGATATGGCAAAAAGAATTTTTGTTACACCATGACTGATGTCATCCTTTACAATATATTTAACATAGATTCCTGCTATAAGTATTCCAACTATCGGAAAAAGCAAATAGGAGTAGTTAAGGTTTTCTTGACTAAAGTTTTCTGTTAAAAAGATATGGAAAAAATTGATTGCAGTTTTTAAAAAATAGGCAGCAACAGCTGTTAAAATCCCTACTATAAAACATACGAATAGGAGGAAATGCCGCTCTTTTATATGTGAATCGCGCCACAGTAGAAATTTATTAAACATGTTGTTTATTTGCATCTTCTAATTTAAATTCTCAAAACAAAAATAATATTTTATCACTCAAGAAAAAGATAATAAACACCTTTTCCTGTATTTGTTATTTCCTTATAATCTTGATTGTACCGTCTTTGCCAAGTTTCAAAATGCTTGAAGGCTTAACAGCTTTATTTTCTTTTTGTCTATATTTCACCACGTAGTCAACCCCATCTTTTACTGCTGAAGAAATTTTTGAGAAATATTGGGGTGGGGCATCACCACTTATGTTGGCAGAAGTAGAAACTATTGGTTTGCGAAATTGCTTGCACAGTTCTCTCGAAAACAACTCATCTGTTATTCTAATACCAATAGTACCATCTTCAGCTATAAGGTTAGATGCAAGATTTTTAGCACCTTCAAAAATAATAGTCAGAGGAGTTTCTGTTAGATCAATCAGATCCCAAGCAATGTCCGGAACATCTTGTACATATGTTTGTAATTTAGCAGGATTATCAAGAAGTATTAGCATCGATTTACTTTCTTCGCGCTGTTTTAGCTCATAAACTTTTTTAACAGCATCTTCATTGGTAGCATCACATCCTATTCCCCAAATTGTATCGGTAGGATACAATATTATTCCTCCATTTTTTAATACCTCAATTGCTTTTTTTATATCTTCTTGCATGTCTAATAATTAGGGTTTATTTTTTGTACTAATGTAACATTCTCAAATTTATAACCATTAGATAACCATTCAATCAAACGACCTGAAGTGTTGTAGGCTGCGTTTCTGAACAACTCAACACTCCCGATATTATTTTCAGGTATCATGGCATACAGCTGTTTTAGATTTAAATGATTAAATGCATACTCTTCAAGCAGATTCAATGCCATATAACCATAACCCTTTTCTCTGTATTTACTGTCTATTAAAATTCCAACACCGGCTCTTCGATGGAACGGGTCGAAATCGTATATATCTACTGCTCCAATTGTTTCTTTGTTGTCATTACTAACAACCATTAGACGCAGTTGTTTATCACTATAAATGTCGTGTTTTGTGTCTATTAGATACTGCTTAAGTGCAAATCTTGAGTAAGGTGTAATTGACGCACCAAACTGCCATAGTGAAGTGTCGTTTTCCCACTTGTAAAGTATGTCGAGATCCTCCGGCTCCGGGGCTCTTAATTTAATTTTACTATTTTCAAGTAATTTCATTGTCACTCACCTAATTATATTTTACCTTCATCATCTTCATCATCTTCTTTTTTATCAAATGTAGTACTATCATTATCTTCAGCTTTCGAATTTGTGTTCACCTCCTTTTCGTGAACATTGTCTAAAATAACCGGATTGATCAGTCTCTCTAATTCCGGAAATGAGGGCTTGCAATATATAAACAATATGAATAGTACAACAGTAAACCAGAAAAAATTCATATTGCCTGAATAATCATATAATATAATTAAAGCTATAGTTAGTGCACTTAGTGTATAAAGACGAATGTATGATGCTTTTTTATATTTTCCTATTACATATCCAATATCTGCTCCAGCTGGTATCTTTTTTAGCAAAATTGGAAAAAGTTTCAGCACAGAAGGTATAACAATAATCGTTATTACAATAATATATCTTTCAAGAACAATGCTTGCTGGTTGTTTTTCTGTGAAAAAAGGAAGAAGCTGAAACATTGCGAAAATGAAAAGTACAGCTAAAAAGATAATATTTATGTTGTAATGTTGCTTCAACAACTTAATTGCAGAGTCGATTTTACTGTTTTTTTCTTTCATTTAGATGTTAGTTTATACGACTCATCAAAGGGAGTCCTGTTTAGAATTGAACGACCAAGAGTAATTTCATCGGCATATTCAATTTCATCTCCAATTGAAACACCTCGTGCTATTATGCTTACTTTTACATTATGTGGTTGTAGTTTACGATAAAGATAAAAGTTTGTTGTATCTCCTTCCATAGTAGCACTTAATGCAAGCACCAATTCTTCTACTTCACCTAATTTTACTCTATCCACCAGACTCGTAATTTCAAGATCAGAAGGACCTATGCCATCTATGGGTGAGATTATCCCTCCCAGTACATGGTACAACCCCTTGAATTGCCCTGTCTTTTCAATTGCAATTACCTCTTTTATATTTTCAACTACACATACAAGTGCTCTGTTTCTTGAATTATCAGAGCAAATTTCACAAATATCACTATCTGAAATGTTATGACATAGTTTGCAATATTTTACTTCCTGCTTGAGTTTAACAATTGTATCAGCAAATTCAACAACTTTACTTTCATCTTGTCTTAGCAGGTGCAATACCAATCTGAGCGCAGATTTTTTTCCTATACCAGGGAGTTTTGCAAATTCATTGACAGCATTTTCAAGTAAAATTGATGGGTAGTGATTATTCATATAAAAGTTCTGACATTTGTGTGCATTCACAAAGATAATACGATTAGGTTTTCTGAACAAATATCTTTTAAATATGTATGATTTCTATAATTTGTCTGTTTTTTTCTTCCGATTTCGTTTTTTGTTACGTATAAGTTAGTAAATTTGTAACTTTATTATTATAAAGTCAAAACCAGTAATTCCAACAATTTTTATTAAATAATACAAGATATGAAAGTACTTTTGGCAACAAGTAAACCTTTTGCATCACAAGCTGTAAACGGTATTCAAAATGTCATTGAGACTGCCGGATATAAGTTCGAAAAATTAGAAAACTACAGCGAAAAGTCGCAATTGCTTGATGCCCTTAAAGATGTAGATGCTTTAATAGTTAGGAGTGATATTGTAGATAAAGAGGTGGTTGATAATGCACCCAATCTCAAAGTTATTGTAAGAGCCGGTGCCGGATACGATAATGTAGATGTTTTAGCTGCCAAAGAAAGGGGTATTTGCGTGATGAATACTCCGGGGCAAAATGCAAATGCCGTAGCAGAGCTTGTTTACGGTATGATGATTTATATACAAAGAAATCAATTTAATGGCACTGTTGGTCGAGAGCTCAAGAACAGGAGATTAGGTTTATATGCATTTGGTAATGTTGCTAAGAAAGTTGCCAGAATAGCACGTGGTTTTAATATGGCAATATATGCATTCTCCCCAACCCTTACACATGACGACCTTAGAAAAGAGGGTGAGTATGGAGTAATTACTGCATATAGCAATAGAGAGCTTTTCGAAAATAGTGATATAGTATCTTTGCATATGCCTTTATTAGAAGATACTCGTGACATCGTAAATTATAACCTATTGGCATATATGCCTCAGGACGGTCTTTTGATAAACACTGCTCGAAAAGAATTGATAGTTGAAGATGATCTGATAAGAATTATGGAAGAGCGTCCCGAATTTCAGTACGCTACCGACATAAAACCCGATAAGCACGAAGAGTTTCTTGCTAAGTTTCCAAACAGATATTTCTCAACTCCCAAGAAAACAGGTGCTCAAACAAAAGAGGCTAACAGAAATGCCGGTATAGCAGCAGCACATCAAATAGTCGCTTATTTTAAAGAAGGAGATGATCGGTTTAGAGTAGAAGAAAATCTTTAAAACATATAAATCAATGGAAAAGTACAATTTTAATGCAGGACCATGTGTCCTTCCAAGACCGGCAGTTGAATCAGCTATAGAAGCAATTCGTAATTTTGATAATACAGGTGTTGGTATTCTTGAAATTTCGCATCGCACACCCGGTTGGGAAAGAATTATGCAGGAAACAAGGGATCTTTGGAAAGAGCTCCTGAACATTCCCGAAGGCTATCATGTACTATTTCTTGGAGGAGGAGCCAGCACTCAGTTTTTTACCCTTCCTGCCAATCTGATGAAGAAAAAAGCAGCATATCTGCAAACAGGTTCATGGGCCAAGAAAGCTATTAAAGAAGCAAAGTTTTATGGAGAAGTGGATGTTATAGCATCTTCAGAAGATAAGAATTATTCTTATATCCCAAAGGATTACACGATTCCTGCTGATGCAGATTATTTCCATATCACAAGTAACAATACTATATATGGAACTGAAATACATGAAGATATTGATAGCCCGGTACCATTGGTAGCTGATATGTCGTCCGATATATTGAGTCGCCCCATAGATATCTCAAAATATGGAGTTATTTATGGTGGTGCACAGAAAAATGTTGGTCCTGCCGGTGTTGCATTTGTAATTGTGCGCGAAGATCTTCTTGGTCAGACAGGCAAGCCAATTCAAACTATGGTGGACTACCGTACTCATATAAGCGATTCTGATAAGAATAGATCTATGTTTAATACTCCGCCTGTGTTCTCAATTTTTGTAATGCATGAAACGCTTAAGTGGGTTAAAGAGCAGGGCGGACTAGATGCAATGTATAAGTTTAATAAAGAGAAAGCTGCAATTCTTTATGATGAAATAGACCGAAATAAAATGTTTGTTGGAACAGCAGCTAAAGAAGATCGTTCAATAATGAATGTATGCTTCGTTATGAACGATGAGTATAAGGATAAAGAAGCCGAATTCCTAAAATTTGCAACTGAAAGAGGCATGGTAGGAATAAAAGGTCACCGCTCAGTTGGAGGTTTCCGCGCATCAATATACAATGCATGTCCAAAAGAAGCAGTTGAAGCTCTTGTGAAGTGTATGCAGGATTTCGAAAAGCAGAACTAATATAGTACGAACTATTAGTTAATACAAAATACAAAACATGATAAGGGTGGTTTCACATTGATGAAACTACCCTTATTTATTTAATCAAAAGATGTTCATCTTAAACTAATAACTATAAATAGACCTAATTAAGTTCGTACCAACTCCTAAGCATCCTCATAAATATACATGGTTGATTAGGAGTTGGTAGGGAGTTGGTAGGCACTTGCTACGGTATTATTTTAATTAAATATATCATCTATACCCTGACTACTGACAGGCTCATTACTTCTATAGAAGTCTGGTGAATATCGCTGAGCACCTGCACAAGGATTATAGCCTTCAGGAATATCGAACTTACCATTGTCTTTATAGTTGAGATCAGGGTCGGCATACACTTTCTGATAAAATAGTCCGTGAATTGGTAACGCCATGCTTGCTCCCTGACCATAAGCCATTCTGTCGAAGTGGATAGATCTCTCCTCTCCACCAACCCAACATCCAGCCACAAGTTCGGGTGTGAATGACATAAACCAACCATCGGAATTATTGTTGGTTGTTCCGGTTTTGCCACCCATCTCACCTTTTAGGTTGTATCTCCAGCGTAATCTGTTGCCTGTTCCACCATCAACAACAGCTGTAAGCATATCAAGCATTTTATATGAGGTTGATTCGCTAAATATTTCTTTCATTCTTGGTACAAAAGATGCAACCTCATTACCATACGAGTCCTCTATTCGGGAAACTAATACCGGTTCTACACGAATACCTTTGTTTATGAAAGAAGAGTAAGCGCCAACCATCTCGTAAACTGATGCGTCGTTTGGGCCTAATGCAAGAGAGACAACAGGGTCGGCCGGTGTTTTTAATCCGAATGATTGTAGCATTCTCGAGAAGGCATATGGTGAGAACTGACTCATTAGATATGCTGTTACCCAGTTGCTCGAACGTTGTAGTCCCCATTTTATGGTTACAGTTTCTCCGCTTGAGTGTCCGGGGTTTCTTGGTGTCCAATCTTCACCTGTTTCAGTCTTTAGTGTTATAGGTTGATGGATTAATTCATTACAAGGTGTCATACCCTCTTCCATTGCAAGTGTGTATAGATAGGGCTTAATTGTTGAACCTATCTGACGTTTACCTGTAGTTACCATGTCATATTTAAAAAATTGGTAATCAGGTCCACCTACATATGCTTTAACATGCCCTGTATATGGATCCATTGCCATAAATCCTGTTCTGAGGAAGTTCTTGTGGTATCTTATAGAATCCCAGGGAGTCATTAATGTATCAATTTCTTGATGTTCCCAGGAGAATACCTTCATTTCTACCGGTTTCTCCTTAAAGTTTTCAATTATTGCTGCTTCACTAAATCCATCGTTTTTAAGAACTCTATAACGATCAGTTTGCCTCATGGCTCGTAACATCAGATCTTCTACCTGATCACTTACTTCGCGAGAGTAT
>DATGMV010000327.1:0-3957 GCA_035307185.1 Fermentimonas sp.
AAAAATAAGCTGTGCCAAATCCTCAATTGAGTATATATCATGATGAGGAGGAGGTGAGATAAGAGATATACCCGGAATCGAATGTCTTGTTTTAGCTATTATATTATCAACTTTGTATCCCGGAAGTTGTCCACCCTCACCGGGCTTTGCTCCCTGTGCAATCTTAATTTGCAGTTCATCTGCATTTACAAGATATTCTGTTGTAACACCAAATCTACCCGATGCTACTTGTTTAATTGAGCTCCTTCTTGATAATCCATTTTCAGACGTTTTAAACCGTGCAGGATCTTCGCCTCCTTCTCCAGTGTTACTCCTTCCTCCAATAATATTCATGGCAATTGCAAGAGCTTCGTGTGCCTCCTTACTTATTGAGCCATATGACATTGCACCTGTGCAAAACCTCTTCATAATATTTTCAACAGGTTCAACATCCTCCAAATTAATTGGGTTGCCTTCATAATTTATCAAGTCTCTAATAAAAGCGGGCTTCTCCTTGTTGTTAACAATAGAGCTATACTCTTTAAAAAGCTTGTAATTATTTGTTTTGGTAGCTATCTGTAGTCCGGCAATTGTTTCCGGATTCCATGCATGATAGTATCCCTCTATCCTATAGGCATAGTTTCCTTTGTTTTTTAAACGTGAGGGTCTATCGTTAATTATATCATAAGCTTCAAAGAATGGCTCAAGTGTTTCTTTAGCAATATCATCTACATCAATACCCTCAATTTTTGAAGAAACTCCCTTGAAATACTTATTCAAAACTGTAGAAGATAATCCCAAAGCTTCAAAAATATGAGCTCCTCTGTAACTTCTTAATGTAGAGTTACCCATTTTAGAAAGAATCTTCAACAGACCTTTATTCACAGATGTTATATAATTTCTCTTCGCAGTCTCTAAGTCAATATTTATTTCTCCTGTTTTTATCTGTTGTTCTAAAATAGCAAAAATCATATATGGGTTTACTGCATTAGCACCAAAGCCAAACAGTAGTGCGAAATGCATAACCTCTCTTGGTTCAGCACTCTCAACCACAATATCAATCTGCATACGTTTACGTCTTTCAACCAGATAAAGATGAACTGCCGATGTTGCAAGTATTGATGGAATTGGAGCATGATTTTTATCAACCCCTCTGTCACTCAAAACTATGTAGTTTTTTCCTTCATCTATTGCTTTTTCTACACTTACACAAAGATTATCAATTGCTTTTTCCAATCCTGCCGAACCACTTTCAGGATTAAAAAGCATAGGAATTACTGCAGTCGAAAACCCTTTATATTTTAAATTTATTAGTATGTCAAATTGAGTATTAGTAAGTACAGGGCTCTTTATCTTAACAACTGGAGACATTTCTGGTATTTCAGCTAAAAGATTTTGATGTATAGCTCCCATGTAGCCTGTTAGTGACATTACAAGTTCCTCACGTATAGGGTCAATCGGAGGATTTGTGACTTGTGCAAACTGTTGTCTGAAATAGTTGAATAAACGTTGAGGCTTTTCACTAAAAGCAGCCAAAGTAACATCGTTTCCCATTGAAGATACCGGCTCTTTACCATCAACAGCCATTGGATTTATTAATACATCAATATCTTCTATAGAATAATCAAAAACCCTAAGTATTGTTTCAAAATCTTCTATTTCACTCCTTACGCTCCTTCCGGAGGACACCTCGTTAAGATTAATGCTGTTTTTGTTAAGCCAATTGCGGTAAGGGAAAGCATTTGCCAAACCCTCTTTTAATTCATCGTCCGAATATATCTTACCTTCAATGGTGTCAATCATAATCATCTTACCCGGCTTCAACCGTCCCCTTGCTTTAATATCTGCAGCATCTAACTCAATTGTACCAGTTTCAGAAGCTATTAGCATTATGCCATCGTGAGTTACTGTATAACGTGCAGGCCGTAATCCGTTCCTATCCAGCATGCCACCGGCGTAACGTCCATCACTAAAAAGCAGCGTTGCAGGTCCGTCCCATGGCTCCATCATCATACTGTGATACTCGTAAAAGGCTTTAAGAGCATCGGAGATAGGGTTCTTGTCATTAAAACTCTCCGGCACAAGCATTGCCATGGCATGAGGTAATGATTTACCCGACATCAATAAAAACTCAAGTACATTATCAATAGATGCACTATCGCTCATGTTTGGCTGCACAATAGGGTAAAGAGGAGTCAAGTCACCCAGAAGATTAGATTTTAAAACGCTTTCTCGACTCTTCATCCATTGTCTGTTTCCACGAATCGTATTAATCTCACCGTTATGTGCCAACATACGAAATGGTTGTGCCAAATCCCATGTGGGGAATGTGTTTGTACTAAATCGGGAGTGTACCAGTGCCAAGCGACTTGCAAAGTTTTTATCCGAAAGGTCGGGAAAATACTGTCTCAGTTGAATTGATGAAAGCATGCCTTTATATATTATTTGCTTTGTAGAAAGACTTACAATATAAAAGCTCCTCTCTTTAACTACTTTGCTGTCTGCAAGGCGATTTTCAATTTTTTTTCTTAAAATATAAAGCTTCCTTTCCAGTTCGTCAGGTGTACCCGAACCCGAAATAAATAACTGTTTTGTAATAGGCTCGTTCGAAAGTGCAATCTCACCTAAACAACTGCTGTTAACCGGAACATCACGTATGTGCAGCAAAGAAAGTTGTTCTTCCGCAATTACTTCTTTCATCACAGAAATACAAAATTCCCTTTCATCAATGTCTGAAGGCAGGAATACGAGTCCTGTTCCATATTTTCCTTCCGACGGAACAGCAATTCCTTGTAAAAGTATAAACTCATGAGGTATCTGAACCAATATGCCTGCACCATCTCCGGTTATATTATCTGAGCTTTCTGCCCCTCTGTGAACCATATTTTCGAGAACTTGCAAGCCTTTCTCAACAATACTGTGAGACTTCTCTCCTTTAAGAGTCATTACCAATCCAACACCACATGCATCGTGTTCATTGCTGAACGAATAGAGAGAGTCCTTCTCATATTTTTCTAAGCTGTTTAAAATGTTTTTTCTACTCATTGTTGTAAATTATTTCTTTGTATATACCCATACCCATAAGTTGGTATACATTTCTAACCTATAAATAGCAGCTCCCTATATTTGGGTAAGGTCCACATCCTGTTATCTACAATAAGCTCGAGTTTATCTACGTGGTAGCGTATTTTATCAAAGTAAACCTCAACGGTATCATGATAAGCAACTGCTCTATCTCTTGCGTCAGATAGCTTATTGGCAATTTTCCGAGCTTCAACCATTTCATACACATTACTGTTTATTGCCGAAATATGTTCAGCTATCTCTTCTATTATGATCGCATCCTCCTTAGATAATTTCTCCGCTTTTTCTCTCTCGAAAACAGTTTTCATTTTGTACAGATTATCAAGGAGCATAGATTGATACTCTGTTGCCACCGGAATTATATGATTCATGCATAAATCGCCCAGCACACGTGCTTCAATCTGAATCTTCTTAGTATAAGTTTCCCACTTTACCTCATTACGAGCCGTTAGCTCCTTCTCGCTAAGCACACCAATACTTTTGAACATTTCCACAGATTGCGATGAAGTATATGCATCCTGTATAACAGGAACGCTTGTTTCGCAGTCTATGCCGCGTTTTGCGGCCTCCTCTTTCCATTCATCGCTATATCCGTTGCCTTCAAAACGAATTTGCTTCGACTCCTTAATGTAGTGACGAATAGTGTCGTAAATTGCCTGCTCCTTTTTCATTCCACTCTTTGTTTTCTTATCTATCTCCTTTTTGAAATCCAGCAATTGTGCAGCAACTACAGAGTTGAGTGCTGTCATTGCCGATGAACAGTTTGCCGATGATCCTACAGCCCTGAATTCAAATCTGTTACCTGTAAAGGCAAAAGGTGATGTTCTGTTACGGTCGGTGTTATCTATCAATACCTCCGGAATGTGTGACACTCCCAATTTCATCAACTTTAGT
>DATGMV010000328.1:0-4536 GCA_035307185.1 Fermentimonas sp.
TTCAAAAATGTTCGATTCTGTTTTTCTCACAAGATTGGGCCAGAATAAAAAAAATAAAGCTACATATAAAAGGAACTGATTTTCAACTTAAAGTTTGGAAAACACTGTTAGAAATACCATTAGGAAAGTTATCAACTTATGAAGAAATAGCTCAGCATATTCAAAAACCTAAAGCAGCTAGAGCAGTTGGAACAGCTATCGGAAGTAATCCTATCGCATTTTTAATTCCTTGTCACAGAGTTATTCAAGCTTCAGGTGGACTAGGCGGATACATGTGGGGAGAAAAAAGAAAAACTGCAATTATTGAACGGGAAGTAGCGGAGAGACAACTTTACAAGAACAATGTTAACTTAGAAAAATGATAGACTCTACTCTCCTTTTCTTAATTATAATTATTTGGATTGTAGCTTTACTATTTTCCTTAAAAAAGAAAAAATCAAAAAAGATTTTTTTGATCAATATAATTATTGCTGCTCTTTACTCGACGACTCTATTTTCAATATCTTACATTCTAGACAATAGAGATGCTTTGCTTTATATCACATTAACATTTCTTTTATTAGGTATTCATTCTCTATTTACTTTAGTTTATGTCTTACTTTTAGCTTTTTCGAAAATTAAATACCGAAGTAAAACATGAAAATAAACAAAGCAACTTCACTTTTAATCTCTGGCGCATTTCTAACATTTATTAGTCTAAGTGATTTAGATAATTTCAGCATACCATTACATGGATTTTTTCTCCTTATCGGAATATTGGCGCTTGCAATGGCTTTTATAGAATTCTTTAAACCGAAGAAGAAAGACGATGCCTAATCAATGGTGTTGTTATTGACATGATTTTTCCCTCTCAAAATCACGGTCCTCAATAAGAAACTTTGTGCATCCATATCATGAACTAAATATCGAATTCACTAAATGTAAGACCTCAGTTCTCTAAAAAAATCATACTAAAAAAAGAAACTCCCACCGAACAAGTCGATGGGAGTTTCTTTTTGAAATAACATAATTTATTTCTTCATTACTCTATAATTACCGATAACAGAATCTTGTTCTATCGTTAACATATAAATTCCAGCTGGTTGCTGACTAAGGTCCACATTGAATGTGCTTGAAGCAGATTTCCCACTCATTACCTTTTTACCATCTGCAGATGTAACTATATAATTAACTGGCTCATTTCCTTTTAAAACAACTTTCACAACATCACTTGTTGGATTTGGATAAAGCTCCACTAATGAAAGCTCTAAGTTGTCTATACTGCTAACATTAACTGTTTCACATGCAGAAGTTCCAGAACAACCTCCTTCAGTAACAACTACAGCGTAGTTACCACTCACAGTTGGTGTAAATGTTTGTGAAGTTTCTGAAGTGATTGGAGCGTTTCCATTATCGCAATCTATCCATTGGTAAGTTGCTCCTGTTGCGTTTGCAGTCAATGTCTCACCACTATTTGTGATTGAAAGATCTAACTGTGTGCTAACAGTAACCATTTCAGTTACTGTACTATCACAACCTGCTGCTGAAAGCTCTATATAAACACGAGATTCATCCACAATTACATTCGTTGAAATAACTCCATCACCGTATGTATGGTCTGAACCATAACATACACTCGAAGTTACTGTATTTGTTACATCAGTATTCACAACAACCATTTCAGTTACTGTACTATCACAACCTGCTGCATTTAAATAAGTAAATACCATTTGTTCATCCACAATAACATTTGTAGAAGTTGTTCCATCTGAATAAACATGAGTTGCCCCAGTGCATATATTCGTTGTAATCGTATTTGTTGACAATTGTTTAACAATAACTATCTCTGTAATAGTACTATCACAACCTGCTGCATTTGGCATTATAATCACAAGTGATTCGTCTGCAGTAATATTAGTAGAAATCGTTCCATCTGTATACGTATGATCAGAACCATAACATACATCCGTTGAAATTGATGAAGTTGTATTAATACAATTGTCTAAAATTGGACGAATAACAACAGCTTTCATAAATGCAGCACCGAAATCTTCTACTGGAGCATATGGTTGACCTGTCCACCCAACATAATACGATAAAGTATTGAAAATATCGTTTGAATATGCTATACCAATATTTGTGTTATATTCCGTTACTGCAACAAGGTATTTCCCTGGCGTTAATGTTAAATTACCTCCGCCAATTGCCTTGATTTCATGAGTTGTAATTACAACTACACCTGTATCTGCTGGAGTAAAAACATAAGCGGGAGATTCACCAATAATATTATTTGGAAGACCGCCACTAACATCGAAAATAGTTATACGTGTAGAATCACCTACTCCATCATGTGCTACAGTAGTTGACCCTTCTTTACGTAAAGCAATCAATACAGAGTCAATATCAACTGAATTTGTAATATCATACATAGCTCCAATATACCCTATTCCAGCAGCTCCAATACCATATCGTCCAGATATTTGTCCATTATCACGTGCATAAGTTAAGGGTGTTACAGAGAATTCATATTTTGCTGTGTCTGCTGTTGTAACCGTGTTATCAGTACATGTTGAAATATAATGAACAACATAATCTCCAACCGATGGTGGTGTATAACTTCCTATTACTTCAACTGAGCTCGCACTTACAGCTAAAGTAGCTGGAGTAGAGGAGGCAGTATAAACAGGTGTCACTAAATTTGGTAGCATGTATACGTTTGCTGTTAAAGTAGCATCTGTTGTTTGTCCAAGTCCAATATTTGAAATTGTTGCAGCCAAAGGCAATGCTGTTACTTGATCTAAAGGAATTAAGGTGTAATTTTTTTCTGGTTTTGATGCAGTAACATTTGGTAATAAAGGTGTTCCAAATGGAGTATATAAGAAATCGTCTATACCAATATTATCTGAAGCTGTACCAGATGGACCACCATCAGTTACAAAATACCTGAATGCCATTCTTCCACTAGTAGGGCTTCCTAATCCGGAAATTGTTATTGTATATTGTGTCCAAGTGTCAGGGTATCCAGTTGGTCCAGAAATCAATGTTGGATTAATATCTAATAACAAAGTCGTAAAATCACCAACACTTGTTGCTGTTGCTCCAAGATTCGTACTAGCGCCATTTGTACTTAAACGCACTTGCAGTCTATCAGCGTAAGTAGCGCCATCAACAGTTCTTGTGAAAAAAGTTATAACATCGCCATTTGTAAAAGTACGATTTGGTGTTATTAACCAATTACTAATCGTTCCAGCACCTGCAGTACTATTAAAGTTTGCTGCGATAAAGTTAACGCCTCCATTTGGAGCGAAAAGAGCAGCTCCATTAAACCAATCAGATGATGTACCAATAGGAGAACTTAGATTTGTTGTAACCCAACCGTCTGCGACTAGAGTATTAACATCTTCAAAGCCTTCATTAATAGCTTGAGCGGAAATTTTGCTCGACATAAATGTCCCTAACAAAATACCTGATAAAAGAAATAGTGTTTTTTTCATATTTAATTATTTTTTCAAATGTATGTAAAGTAATCTATTCTATGGTTATTTTCATATGTTTTTATGGTTTAGGCTTGGTTAAAGGAGCTGTTTTCACTGCTTTAGAAATAGATGGAGACTTTCCACTGCCTCTTGTTTGGGCACCGCTTCCTTTATTGTCCTCTACTGTCTCAGTGGTGCCATTAGAATCATCCTTAACAACTTCGACGTTTTTTGAGGCTCCACAAGAGAAGAACATCAATGCAATCAAACTTAAAACGCTAATTTTTTTCATACTTCTTATATTAAATCTAGTGAAATATAGGTAATTTAAACAGGATGGTTTACATACTATTCTGAAAACTTACAGGATTTTCTAATTCATCGTGTTATGCAGCTTGTCTTATAATTAAAAAATAGTTTGTTTGAATTTTATAAAAAACTGATTAACAAAGGTCTAATAATTAGAACCTTGTTTAATTATAATCAATCATCAGCGCATTATAACTTTAAAAATAATAGTAGCTTTACATTTTAAGCTGCTTGGATCAGGGTGTTAAATGTGCTCACTGTGAGAGAAATATTTAAAATATTTTTAATGCACAGCTAATTGATGATTGATCACAATAAACAATATTATGACACGAATACTTTATTTATTACTCATTGTTTTTACTCTATTTAGCTGTAACAATGACAATTCCACAGAAATTGAGAAAGCTGAAGAAGAAACTACTGATTTGCTAGAAGAAACAGCGATGAAAACAGACACACTATACGAAAGTCTCAAGAATCTCCTGGCCAATAAGCAACCAATTTATGGTGGTTATTTATTTCTTGAATCTGAAGAGTCAATCCCTGGCTCCCTTCATGACCACAGCATATTGCAGGAGTCTGATGATTATGTTTTTATACAATCCACCAATGGTGGAACAGATATACGACATTATTATTTAGTTAGTTTCTCCAAGAAAACTGGTGTTTGCATCGACTTTCTTCATATAGGAATGGAAACAGAAGGAGTTGATCCTTACAAAGTAAATTGGAAATCAAACACTTCATTTTCGACAGTCGATTATCAATA
>DATGMV010000329.1:0-3675 GCA_035307185.1 Fermentimonas sp.
AAATATTCCTGTCAAATTTCTACTATTAACAGTAAATTCTAAACCTTTATTATTTATCGTGCCATAATTTCCGTAAGGTGCTGCTAGTGCAGATGATGCATTTCCTCTTGTTCCAATATATGATGGAAGCTGCAGTGGCATAAGCATATCTTTTGATGTTTTATCATATGCGTCAACAGTCAGAATAACTCTACTATTAAATAAGCTCATATCCAACCCAAGATTCCATTGTTCTTGTGTCTCCCATTTTATATATGGATTAGCTATGTTCGACTGGCGATAACCAAGGCCAAGACCCGAAGGCATCCTAGATATAGATGCTCCCCATCTATAACCGCCAATATTTGAATTACCTGTTTGTCCCCATCCAATTCGAATTTTTGCATCATTTACAACATCATTAAGAGGTTCAAAGAAGGCCTCGTTACTAAATCTCCACGATGCAGCCAGTGCATGAAAACCGGCCCATCTGTTTTGCGGACCAAAGTTAGAAGAACCATCTCTTCTATATGTGTAAGTACCCAAGTATCTGTCGTCAAAGTTATATGTAGCACGGCCAAAAAACGAAGACATGGCTGCACTGCCAAAACCAGAATTAATCTGTGGATCAACTCCTAGGCTAGGATTCTTAATATCGTTTGACGGAAGCTTAGTTGTAGTAATACTCTGATGCTCCCATGTTGATTCCCATAATTCCTGACCAAGCATCATTGTGTAGAAGTGTTTATCTACACTACCAGAGTATGTTAAATAATTCTTAAACTGCCAAAACATGTTGTTGTTTCTCTGAATAGAGCTCATATTGTTTTCTCTGCTCCAGTTACCATAAGTAACAGATGGTTCAAAGCGTTCTCCTTTTGAATCACCTATGTCGAAGCCTAACTCTGAACGCCAAACTAAATTTTCTAGAGGTGTTATATCAGCAAATATACTACCGTTAAGTTTAGAGCGATCCAGTAAAATATCTTCATCCAATACCATTGCAATTGGATTAATACGTGTATACCCTTCTCTAACTTCAGAAGCATAATTACCTTCAATGTCATATATTGGTATATCCGGAGGTGTTAAGAGAGAATAATTTATTACACCTTCAGAACCGTCAGCAAGACCAAGACGTTCACCAGTCTTTGAATACATAATATTAACACCTAAATTCAACCATTTCTTAAGACTGGCATCCAGATTAGTTCTAAAAGCATAACGGTCAAACGTAGTTCCAATAATTGTTCCATCTTGTGAGGTGTAAGAGCCGGAAACATAATATCTTATTTTGTCGCTGCCTCCCTGAGCAGAAAGCTGATGCTGGCTCATCGGAGCGTGACGGAAAATTGCATCCTGCCAGTTTGTTCCTTTTCCTAATAATGAAGGTTCGGCAAATTCGGGACGATTATCACTCATTGAAACCTGGTTGCTGAATTCGGCAAACTCTCTAAGGTTCATCATATCTAAACGCACTGGTTGCCTTTGCAAACCATACATTCCTTCGTAGGTGAATTTAGCTTCACCCTCTTTTCCTCGCTTTGTAGTTATAAGCACTACTCCGTTTGCGCCCTGCGCACCATAAATTGCGGTTGCTGATGCATCCTTTAAAATTTCCATTGAAAGAATATCCGAAGGGTTAATAGTAGATAAAGGAGATATTGTGGATATAGGACTATTCCCTAATGCATCACCAAGTCCAAAATCTGCTCCACTACTCCCTCCACCTTGCACAATAACACCGTCAATTACATACAGAGGCTCGGCATTAGAGTTGATAGTCGATTGACCCCTTACTCTAATTGAAACTGAAGATCCGGGAGCACCTGAAGTCATCACTGAAGAGACACCCGCTGCTCTACCTTGTAGTGCTTGATCGAGGTTAGTAATAACTGAGCCTTTAATAGCTTCTTCGGTAACAGAAACTGATGCCCCCGAGATATCGCTCTTACGCATAATCCCATATCCTACTACTAATAGCTCATCCAGTTGGGCTAGATCTTCGTTCATCTCAATATGCAGAGATGTGCGATTTCCAACTACTACCTCAACTGACTCATAACCTATACTAGAAATATCCAATATAGGATTGGAAGATGTGAGGTTCAAAGAGAAATGTCCATCGATGTCAGTTACTGTACCGTTGGAAGTTCCTCTCTCAATAATATTTGCACCAATCATTGCAGACTTGTCGTTACTATCAACAACAGTGCCTGAGATTCTATGTTGTTGTGCAAAAAGCTGAAAGTTAAAAGTAAAAGCTAAGCACAACAGAAAGATGTTTTTCATAAAAAATATATTAAGTTTTCATAAATATCTGTGTGTCAAAAATAGTACATACCCTACTTACGTACAAGTATTATTTTATCATATGTTTATACTTCTTTGCAAAATTATATCAAAAAAAGAACTTGTTTTTTCATAATTATTTTCAACTACAGGTTCAAACCATGGCTGTAAATATTATTATACTATTGTAGGATAGGGGTGTTAGGTATTATTTTTTTTTAAAGTACAATGTCAGCATTAAATTAAGATTTTCTTTTTTCTATAATTTTCTCTAAATTCACTTGGAGTGCAGTTTTTGCTTTTTCTGAAAATTCGGTTGAAGTTAGAAATATTGTTAAAACCACACTGATAACAAATTTCAGTAACTGAATCAGTCGTATCTGCTAATAATCTTGTAGCATGTCCTAGTCGTAAATCAATAATATAGTTAGAAATAGTTTTGCCAGATCTTAGTTTAAAGAAACGACTTAAAGCGGAGGGTGTCATACCCACAAGATTTGATAACTCTTCCAGAGAGATTGTTTTCTGATATTTAGCATTTATGTATTCATATATTTTTGTTACTCTTCTGCTGTCTGCACTTTCATCTATTTGTGCAAATGATGAACTGGCAAGAGTCCTGCTATCCTTGAATAGTGAAAGTTCATATAGAATTGTAAGAAAATTAATTACAGAATAAAAACCTTCTTTTTCATTGGAAAGACTATTTAGAAGTGGATATATTTTCATGATTGCTTCCATTGGAAAATTTATTCCTTTTTTTGCTCTTTCCAGCATATCGCGAATACTCTTAAACTGATTTTTATCTATCAGATTTCCAAATAAGAGGTCAGATGGGAATTGAATAGTTATCTCTCTAATGTTTTTTGATTTGCATTCGTGTTGCTCCCATACATGTATTAAATCCTCTCCTGTGATTAGGGTAAGGTCGTAATTATTTATTACTTCAACCGAGTCACCTACAATTCTACGAACACCTTTAGCGTTTTCAATATAATTGAGTTCAAATTCTTTGTGAGAATGAAGAGGAAACACAAACTCACTCTTTATCCTATCAGCAATATAAAAGCAGTCAGCTTCTGATAATGGAGTAATTTCTTTAATAATATATCCTGAATTCATTCTCAATTAGAATATATTGTTTTAGTTGTTAGGTTTATCTGTTCTAAAAGGAACAACTGGTAGCTCACGAGTATTTGCCAGATTCCCTATCATGAAATTTCTAAAGCAATATCTAACAGCTGCCGGACTGCTAATGTCATCATGATAAACTTCAACCTGTAAGTTTTTTACTCTTGCTTTAGCAGGTACAAAAACGCCATCTTCTCCAGCTATTTCGAAGCCGGTAATATTATCTGTGCGATTAAACCCGTTATGAGCGTAATTGAAATTAATAATTGCTTT
>DATGMV010000330.1:0-4581 GCA_035307185.1 Fermentimonas sp.
CTCCCCAAAACTTAACACCTTTGGTCATCTGTTCATTAAAAGGTTCTTCTGTCATGACCACTCCATTTTCATAAATAAAGGTGAGGTATTTAGTGTCTCCATATCCTGCAGGGATAATCTCAACCGGACCACTTCCATCCATATTAAGCGCCCACTGAGCAAGATCAAACATATGCGCACCCCAGTCGGTTGTAAATCCACCTCCTAATTCTTTGTACCATCGCCATGCACCCCAAATCTTTTCATTCTCTACCAAATCAAGAGAGATTGGTGGATTAAGTTCTGAATTGTAATGAACGAATTCAGATGGACCTAACCATAATGGCCAGTTAAGATCTGCTGGCACAGGTTCTTCGGGTAAATCATATGGTGTAGGAGGTGCTCCAACATAAGCGTTTATACGCTCTATCTTTCCTAGTTTGCCTTCATGTACCATTTTAATTGCATGCTGGAAGTTGGCATCAGAGCGTTGTTGACTACCCACTGCCAGAATTACCCCATTATCACGAACAGCTTTTGTTAACGCTTGTCCTTCTTTAATTGTAAAGGTTAAAGGTTTTTCGAGATATACATCTTTTTTTGCTTTACAAGCTTCAATTGCAATAAAAGCATGTGAATGATCGGGTGTAGCAATAACTACTGCATCGATATCTTCACGTGCAATAAGATCAGCATAACGCTCATAAACTTCTACTGACACTTCATTTCCGTTAGTTGCATAATGCTCATTTACTCTTTTTAGAAATCTTTCTCTCTTTATTCCATATACATCACAACCTGCAACTACTCGCACCTCTGGCATATCAATGTAACCATTAAGTAAATACATTGCTTGCCTGCCAAGACCTATAAATCCTAATCTGATTAATCCATCATTTGAACCTGCATTCTTATTTTGCTTACACGATGATAGAAATTGAGGAAATACTGCAACTCCAACTGCACCCACTGCAGCTGTTTTAATAAATTTTCTTCTTGATAATTGATTACTCATGACTTTAGATAATATTTAAATGTGTGCACTTTTTTGTTTCCATTGCAAATATAGACCATTTTTCACATCGTTGCTATTTTTTACGAAAAAGATCAATTATATATAAATACTCATATCACCCGTATAATTAAACAGGTGATATAAATAAAGTTCAAGAAAGTATATTCTATAAAAAACTTGAATTAAAGTCTATAATAAACGCCAAGTGAGAATACTCCTCGGTAACCAAATCCTATTTCAGCTGTCCCTCCAAATTGCTTTCCAAAAGTCACACCTATGGGGCTAACATGAAAATTGAAATAATTTGTCCCATCACTCTCACTACTTCCGCCTGTTGTATACTTGGAGTTCATATTACTTAGCCCCGCTCCAAGCAGACCGTACAGTCTGATGTTTCTACGGGAAAGATATGTATAAGTACCTTCTGCAGCAAAAGTTAGATATGTGGATGAGTAATCTCCAGTAGTTACACCTCCGCTTACTGCGTCGGATGTTGTTTGCAGGAATGAAGCAGAAGCACCAACCGATAGTTTCTCAATTGGGTAATATGCATAACTTAACCTTAACTCACCTACTGATTTTTGATTTTCTAATTTTGTATCACTACCTGCCAAGTCACTAATTACATTCTTTGCAACATTAAAGAATGTATCTGCAATATAATTTGTAGAGAGTACGCCAACTCCACCACTAAAATGATGCTGTTGTGCATTTGAACTATAAAAAGTAGCAGTTACTAACAAAATTGCTAAAAAATTTTTTTTCATAGCTGTAACATAATTTAATCAAACATATTACAATGAAACACATCCTAACAAAAAAATGTTCAAATACAATACATTACACAAAGAACCGACTCTTTGAGCCGGTTCTCCTTATATAAATAAATTTAATTTGGATTACAGATTTGGATTAACGCTTTTCCAGTCTTCGGTTGCTGGAATAATACCCATTGCTATAACCTCATCACGAAGTTTAACAAGGTGACCGTAACTCTGCTTTAGCTCTTCTAACTCAGCATCCGTTCCCTTGATATCACCAAAAGAAACACCGTTTTTGTCAAGTGTAGTTTCCATAGCCATCATTATGTGATCAAAACCCTGTCCATTCACATAGCAGCCTGAAGGCCATCTGAAAGCTTCACCGCCCATTGTCGCACGAATCATCTCTACTGATGTATACGCAGGACTTTGGAATGATGAACGTCCGCGAAGTTTAATGATATTTGCACCACCTTTAGTAACACGAACTTTTAGATCTGCCCACTGTTCATTTGTAAGTGCATCTGTTCCAATAAGTTCGGAAAGTAGTTTCCCATCAACTTTTGCAGTTGATGCAAATACTGCCATTTGCTCACCATGTCCACCATATGTGCGTGCACCTGTAACTTTACTCTGTTCAACGCCAAAATGTTTAGCAAGCTCACTCTGTAATCTGGTACTATCGAGTGCTGCTAATGTAGTTACTTGTGATGGTTTAAGACCTGAGTAAATAAGAGCTACCAAACCAGTAATATCAGCTGGATTGAATATAATTGTAAGGTGCTTGAGATCCGGGCAGTAAGATTTGATATCTTTTCCAAGCTGAGCGGCTATTTCTGCATTTCCTTTAAGCAAATCTTCACGTGTCATTCCATCCTTACGAGGAGCACCTCCGGAAGAAATCATATATTTTGAACCTGAAAATGCTTCTTTTACATCTGTTGAGTATGTAAAATTGACACCTTCGAAACCGCAGTGACGCATTTCTTCTACAACTCCTTCAAGACCTTTCTCAAAAGGGTCGTAAAGACAGATGTTGGGAGTTAAGCGCATCATTGCAGCAGTCTGTGCCATATTGGAACCAATCATACCTGCAGCTCCTACAATAGTTAATTTGTCGTTAGTTAAAAAACTCATAATTGATAGCTATTTATAATGTTAATATACTCTTTGCAAAAGTTACTTTTTCGACTTCAAATATACAAAATATTAGCGAGTTTTTCTTATGTAATATTATAATATTCACTAAAGTATACAGTTAGTTAAAGAAGGCTCCATGCAACAGTAAGCCCTGCCATTACAATAGAAACCATACTCATAAGTTTTATAAGTATATTTAATGAAGGACCGGAAGTATCCTTAAATGGATCACCAACTGTATCACCTACAATTGCCGCCTTGTGAGAATCACTCCCTTTACCTCCAAGATTACCCATTTCTATATATTTCTTTGCGTTATCCCAAGCCCCGCCTGAATTAGCCATAAAGATTGCCATAACAAAGCCTGAGCTGAGCCCACCTGCCAACAAACCCATTACACCTGATACACCTAAGAGTAAACCAGTTAAAATAGGAGCAACTACGGCAAGAATTGAAGGAAATAGCATTTCTCTCTGTGCGCCTTTAGTAGAAATTGACACACATTGAGCATAATCCGGTATGCCTGAACCCGTTAGTATACCTTTTATCTCCATAAATTGGCGACGCACTTCTTCCACCATACTTTGAGCAGTTCTTCCAACAGCGTTCATAGTCAATCCACAAAAAAGAAACACCATCATAGAGCCAAGAAATATACCCGCAAGTACTTTAGGGTTCATAAGTGTAACCTGATAGTAATTCATAAAGTCAACAAAACTTGCCTTTGCAACCTCAATTGTTTCTCCATTAGCCATTTCAAGTATGGTATCTCCAGTTCTTAATAGAGCAACTCTAAGTTCCTCTACATAAGAAGCAAGTAAAGCAAGACCTGTTAATGCAGCTGAACCAATAGCAAAGCCTTTACCTGTAGCTGCGGTTGTATTACCTAACGAATCGAGCATATCAGTTCGCTTTCTCACTTCAGGGTCTAATTTACTCATTTCAGCTATTCCCCCTGCATTATCAGCAATCGGTCCGTACGCATCTGTGGCGAGTGTGATTCCCAATGTGGAAAGCATACCAACTGATGCAATTGCAATACCATATAATCCCATACTAACACTTTGAGCTGAAAGCATATTTGTAATATCGAAGCCTATTGCTGATAAGAAGGAAATGAGAATTGCCAATACAATTGTTAGCACAGGTATAGAAGTTGAAATAAAACCTGTACCAAGCCCTGAGATTATAACAGTAGCCGGACCGGTCTTAGCACTTTTAGCAATTTTAATTGTAGGTTTATGTGATGAGGATGTAAAGTACTCTGTACCCTGACCAATTATGATACCTGCAAGCAGTCCGGTTATTACAGAAAATGAGAGTCCAATCCAGTTAGTAAAATTTAGCAGATATAGGATTATAAAAGTAGAAATGGCTATAAGAACTGCACTTATATTGACTCCCCTATTCAGAGAATCCATAAGTTGTTTAAGATTTGCATCCTCTTTTGTTTTTACAATAAAGATTCCAAGTATAGAAAGAAACACTCCAACTGATGCAATAATCATAGGGGCAAAAACTGCATTTTGCTGCATTTCGGGATTCAAAACAAAAGCAGATGCCCCGAGTGCAGCTGTTGATAAAATGGATCCACAAAATGACTCATAAAGATCGGCACCCATTCCGGCTACATCGCCAACATTATCGCCAACATTATCTGCAATTGTAGCAGGATTACGAGGATCA
>DATGMV010000331.1:0-9124 GCA_035307185.1 Fermentimonas sp.
AAAGCGTTGCGCTTTGACGTACAGCTTGGCACCCGATTCGAGATTAACGGAAAATCAGCTACAGTTGGATTATTAACTCGTGATGCTAAGGGTTTTACTACACCTCTAATTTATACAACAACTGATAAAGCACGATATTACTCAGGCATGTCACCTACAATGGTAAGCGGAATAATCGTAACCGTGCCGGATCATGCAATGATCAATTCAGTAGTAGAAACAATTAATCAAGCTGCACCCGACCTAAAGGCGTGGCCTGCAGAACAATTAAGAACTACAACCATAGTAAACGTAATGACTGCAAATAATATGGGTATGAGCTTCGCAACCCTTGTTTTATTTGGCATAATAAGTGGATTCTTCATTATCGGACTTACGATGTATTCGGTTACATACGATAGACTTAAAGATTATGGCACCCTAAAAGCTATCGGGGCTTCGGGAAAATACATAACACGTCTGGTAATAACCCAGTCGATTATATATGCAATACTCGGATATTTAGTTTCACTTATTTTGCTTATAGTTTCTAAGATAGGAATGGCTAAAGGGGGACTAATAATAAGTCTCACTCCGGCTCTTTTAAGCTTTTTACTACTTACAACACTAATAATATCAGTAGGCAGTTCCTATTTTTCTATACGCAAACTAAAAAGCGTAGAACCTTCTTCTGTATTCAGATAAAAGCAATTTAATTTTCAATGTAAATTATTACAAAGCAAAAAAACAGATTCAATGCAAAAAATATTGTTCATAATTTTATTACTTTCATCAACTACTGCATTTGCTCAGAAGTCCGAAAAGTTAATCATTCAGCCCAACAAGATACTCACGCTCGAACAAGCAATTAATCATGCAATTAACCACTCACCCGCATTAAATATAGAGAGAATGAAGCTGGATGAGGCTTATATTCAGATAACAGAGAAACGTTTAGAGCAGATACCAAACATCTTTTTATCAAGTGATTTAAGGAGCAATCTTATAATCCCTGCAACTCCTGTACCTGCAAATGTCTTCAATACCACCGCACAAGAAGGTGAAATAACATATCTTAAATTTAATACAAAATGGAATTCATCGGCAGGCATAAACCTCAGTTATGATATATTCAACCCTGAAAGCATCAATAGTATAGCTGAACAACAGCATCAATTAAAAATACAGGAATATAACACACAAATCTCAGAAGAGGAATTAAGAGAAAGCGTTGCACTTGCATACGCAGAGTCTGTTATTGCAGAAGAACAAAAACAGATGCTGGAAAGCGACACAACATATTATGCAGGTCTGCTAAGCAATGCAGAACAATTATATATTAAAGAGAAAATCAGTCTGTCAGATAAAAATGATGCAAACAGAGCATACAACGAATCTATTGTAAATTATCTTGATGCTCAAAAAATCACGTACGACAGAAAAGCTGAACTACTATATCTAATAGGCATAGATATCACAATTGAAAATATTGAATCCCTAACACTACATGAAGATATTACTGCATTACTCGATCATATGGAGCAAAAAACAAACAACCCTTATATTGCATCAGACACAGAAGAATTACGTCAGCAAGAGTTGGTAGAACTTGCTAATCTTCGAGTTAAAACCGCCTCTTTAAAATATGCACCAACAATATCTTTGCAAGGCTACTATGGCACTAATTTTTACAACAACGAGCTATCTCTTTTCAACAATAAATTCTGGAGAGGCAACAGTTATATTGGTCTCTCAGTAAGAGTTCCAATCAGTCAATCTTTTAGCACATCAAAAGAGGTATCTCGTCTTCGATTAAATCATCTCATAGAATCAGAAAGTCTACGTGACATTAGAAATAGACAAGAAAAGAAGAGGCTCAACGAACTCTCTCTTCTACATGTCAGAAAAGAAAACTATCGCCTCAGTAGAGAGAATTGGGAAATGAGCAAACAAAACTCTGCAGCGATACAGCTGCAGTTCGAAAAAGGACACATTAAGCAGATCGACCTGCTAAATGAAAAACTAAAAATCCAAAAAAGCAGACATAAATATCTACAGTCGGTCTACGAACTATTTAATGCATTAATTATGCTTAACAATTAACGCAAAGCCTCTAATGCCTCATCAGCAGCTGCTAACAAAGGCTCAATCGATATTGGAGAACCAACAGCACTGTTCATCCATACTTGTGGAACAATACTTCCCTGAGTATACATACGATCCATCTCTTCAGCGAGATTCTTACCTCTTACGTGCTGTTCAATTTGGAAATTAATAAGGTGTCCTATTGGATAATTGGGAAGATATAAAGGGTTATCAATCATATGAGAATACACTGCGAGCAATGTCTCATCCTCCCCTCCCAGTACTTCAGCATAGTATTTATTCCATACATCCTTAGAAATAGAAATAACTATCTCTTTCAATTCAGATGCAGTGGTATTAGGATTAGCGTAAAGCCATTCCCACACTTTAATATCCACTAACGAAACGCCCATAATTTCAAATGTATTCCAAAAAGTAGAAAGTGTTTCATAATACACATCTTCGGTATTAGGATTTTGAAGGTTAAGCAATTCAAGATCACGTTTCTGAAAAAGAAAAGCCACCGCTTCGGTAAATGCGGTATTAGGCACGCCGTTAAGTGTATAAAAATCAACATCATTCATAGTAATGGTCTGTTCCACATTATGTCCTAACTCATGAATTGCAATATTATATCCTTTGTAATCCATTCCATCATCACCTATTCTGGTACGCAATCGCGCAACATCATTTCGCATTGCTGAGCCCCATGCATGACCGGCACCCCGTGAAGCTTCAACTTTAATAAGTGAACCTATCTCATTAGCCTTTTCCGATTTCCAGCCTAACTTAACTAAGATGTTTGGAATATCAGCTTCCAAGTCAGCCGGATTAGAATACCTACGAGATGTAATCTTATTGAGTTCTTCTTCGCCAATCCCTTTACCAGAACTGAATCCATTGTACCAAATATCAAAAGGCTCAAGCTCTCGACCTAATCGCAATTCAATAAGCTTTGCAACCTTCTTAACCTGCGGAGAAGAAACCAGTTCAACAAATAGCTCCTCAACATCCTCCTTAAGTATCTCCATTCTGCCGGCAAAGGCCCTGTCTATTTGAGTAGGATAGTGCGGAGAGTAAGTATCACTTTGCCTTACGGCTTTAAAGTTATTCAGAAGCACCTCATACCTACCAGTCTCTTCAGGAGTAATAATCACACTCTCACCATCCTTAAAAATCTCATTGGAATAGGGGTTCCAATTAAATTCCCCTTTATTAATTATCTGAGTTGGTATCGACTGATCGATGATACGTTGCATTACTCTATAAATAATACGTTGCTTCTCCAATCCATTTTCGTTATCAGCATAATTAGATTTTAATTCATCGCGAAGACCCCAATGAGAGATTAACTTCATGTTGTCAGGAAACAGTTGTACACCTTCATCATTCCTCAAATTTCCCATATAAATATTGTAATCGGAAATATATGTATCTGCTTCAGTTAAAGTTTTTGATATATGCTGTTGAATATTAGAAGGCACACGCGAGATAAACATATCTCCCATTCGAGCATAAGCCCACTCTCTGCGACTCCAGTTGGCACCAAGCTCCGTTTTTTCTTCAAGAGAGTAAAAAGGAAAATTAAGTGCTGTTATAAAAGCAATTTTGTTAGAATAAAAATCTTCAGACAAATGCGAAGAGGCACTATAACTACCAAACATCATATCCACGGGGGTAATATCCGGACCAACCAATTGTAAAGGCATCTTCAACTCAACGTTCATTTTATGAAAATAGCCGTTTATCACCTCAAAATTTCGCTCTAAAGTACCATATAGAGATTCAATTTGCTCATCATTTGCAATAAAAGACTCTTTGCAGAACTGAGAAAAATCTTCATGTGAGCCATCTGATTCTCTCCAAAGACCTGCTACTTGTTTAACACCACGCTCAATTCTGAATCTATGTTCTTCACCTAATGAGTCTATTAATTGACTAACAACACCTATTGTCACGTTCTCAGAAATAAATTCTGATGTTTCCATATTGTCATTTTCTGTTTTACTATTATTACAAGCCACCAACAAAAATAAAAAGAATGTAATGGCTATTAAGACTAACTCCTTCATAATATTAATTATTATGTTATTACTTGAAATTCAAATTCATATACATATACAAAGATATAAAATACAGTTAAAATAATTCCTCTGCTCATTTAATAATAGCATCGAGTTATTGAAGAAAATCTTCTCTAACAGAAAAAAAAGGATTTACAACTTTCGTTAATCAGATATTAATTAGTCATTCTTGAGACAAAAAAATAGTTTTTTGTATATTTGTCTTAATCATCAAATTATAAAACTAAACATAAGTTTAAAATGGAAAAGATTAACAGCTACGTTAAAACCCATGAGAATCGTTTTCTTGAAGAATTATTTGAGTTAATAAGAATTCCTTCAATTTCATCTCTTCCTGATCACAAACCCGATATGTATCGTGCAGCAGAAAAATGGAAAGAGATTCTTTTAGCTGCAGGTGCCGACAAAGCGGTAGTTATGGAAACAGAAGGGAACCCGGTAACATATGGTGAAAAAATAGTAGACCCCAATGCTCCTACAGTAATGGTGTATGCACATATGGATGTAATGCCGGTAGACCCTGTAAACCTCTGGAACACAAATCCATTCGAACCTTTGATTAAAGATGGCAAAATATGGGCACGTGGTGCCGATGATGATAAAGGGCAATCCTTTATGCATGCTAAGGCATTCGAATACCTTGTGCAATCGGGCGAGTTGAAGTGCAATGTAAAATTCCTAATTGAAGGTGAAGAAGAAGTTGGTTCTCCTAACCTCCCAAAATTTTGTGAGGAAAACAAAGAACTATTGAAATCCGACATCATATTAGTTTCAGATACTTCAATGATTGCACCTGATGTACCCTCAATAACAACCGGATTACGTGGACTTGCCTACTGGCAGGTGGAAGTAACCGGTCCAAATGTAGATCTCCACTCAGGACTATTTGGTGGTGCTGTAGCAAATCCTATAAACGTTCTTTCTAAAATGATTGGAGAGACTATGGATGAAAACGGCAAGATATTAATACCCGGTTTTTATGATGATGTGATAGAGGTATCAGAAGCAGAACGTGAAATGATGGCCAAAGCACCCTTTTCTCTCAATGAGTATAAGAAATCTTTAGATGTAGATGAGGTATTTGGTGAGGAAGGATATAGTACTAACGAGCGTACCGGCATAAGACCAACTTTTGATGTATGCGGAATATGGGGAGGTTATACCGGAGAAGGGGCAAAAACAGTACTTCCTTCAAAAGCATATGCTAAGATTAGTACTCGACTTGTACCAAATCAGGATCACAACAAAATTGCTAAGTTGTTTGTTAAATATTTTGAGGAGATTGCTCCAAAATCGGTAAAAGTTAAGGTGGAGTATTTACATGGCGGTCCTTCATATGTTTGTCCAATAGATCTACCTGCCTACAGAGCAGCTGAGAAAGCATTCAGAGATGTTTATGGCAAGGAACCTGTTCCCGTTCGTTCAGGAGGTAGTATACCCATTATTGCTGAATTCGAAGAAATACTCGGAACAAAATCTATACTGATGGGCTTTGGATTGGGATCTGATGCAATACACTCACCAAACGAGAACTTTCCTCTTGAACAGTTTTACAATGGAATAAGAACCATACCACTGTTCTATAAATATTTTGCAGAAGAGTTTGAAAGGTAAAATAACATATTATAAAATTTGGAATTATGAAAACCTACACAACATTATCAGAAGCAATTAACGATTTGACTAAGAAAGGATACACATCCAATTTTAACATAAAGAACGACTGCTTAGAATGTGCGGAAAATATGCTTTTGCTCAAACCGGATGAGTTTGAAATTGATGAAGTATATCGTTTTCAAGAGATGTCTGACTTGGATAATGAGAGCATACTATATGCCATATCTTCACCCCAAAATCATATAAAAGGGCTTTTGGTTAATGCTTATGGCATATATTCCGATACTGCAACAACTGATCTGATTGAAAAGCTTGAAGTTCCAAAACGAGGTAGGAATCAATAAGAAACAACAAAAGGATTTTCATCTACAACAGCAAAAGCTATGTAGTGGGTATACGATGTAACGGGAGTTAACGCTAAATAACCGGAAATAATTTTTCCGTCAATAATTTTAAGCGGTCTCTCCCGTTGCATTTTTTCATGAAAAGCCAATGCCCCTCCATCATCTTTAAAATATTCAACTAAGTAATAACCTTCGCTTTCCACAGCTACATATCTACTGCGAAAGATATGAGACACTAAACCCATATTCATCCTCATATTTATCTCTACACAAGGATGCAATCTGTATGCATTAAACTTACTATCTACACTGCAAACCATCATATCCACCCCAATCGGGCCATTGTAATTCTCAAACCTACCAGACAACTTATTCATCAATGAATCACGGACTTTATGCAGCTTCTCAATTGAAATAAAAGCAGATAAATATTTCTCAATAGCCATATCAGACAGAATATAATTCCCTGAATATGCACCCGATGATGTAGTTTTAAACAATGAATATCCAATAAACTCTGCCCTACCCGAGCTCAGATTAAACTCTAAAGCAAAATCCAGAACTTTATCTATTACAGGCTCGGCTACCACGCCTCCCTGCTTTTTCATTACCCTTTTGCACCAATCTGTTTGCTTATCTGTTATATCACCCAAAACCCAAACCAAACCCCTGCCACTGCCTGACACAGGCATTTTCAACACCTTATTACCCTCTGTATGTTTCAAAAAGAGTAATAAATCAACTAATTCTGTGAAATAGTGCGACTCTCCACATAACCCTGCATCTTCTATTATTAACTCCTTAAGCACTTCAACGGCATTAACACGGTTAGAGTAGCTCCTTAGTTCATTCAATTCAGAAATTGTTGGAAGAAGTTCTTCTTTCAAACCAGAAGAAATGAGCCTCTTTCTAATCTGAGGATTCCAACCCCACGGCACTACTTTCTCATCAGCATAAATTGCAATATCATCAACAACAACCAACTCCGAATTAATTGGAAGTAACTTCTTTATATTATCAAGAAAACGTAAATTAGCATCATCCTCAACTACAACTTTTCCACCTTCGGAGTACCAAATAGGCAAAACAGATAAATCTGCCCTCATCTTCATTATAGATGCGGGGGGAGTGTAGTTAGGTTTAAAATCACCAATAGCAAGATCGTGCTCAGGATTAAAAATATACAACATTAAACTATATATACTCTTTAATTTCTATTTCACCTTCAAGTGCAAGTCTGGCATTTTCTGCTAATGCCCCCATCTCATCTTCACCCGGATAAAGATGTATAGGTGCAATTCGGTAAACCCGTTCGCTAATCAGATTACAAAACCATTTGCTATTTGCAATACCTCCGGTTATAAGAATCGAATCAACATCACCATTAAGAACAGTAGACATTGCACCAATCTCTTTAGACACCTGATATGCCATTGCTTGCAAAACTTCCATCGATTTCTCATCGCCATTTCTTGCTTCACGTTCTGCTATGTATGCATCGTTAGTACCCAGATATGCCACCATACCACCTTTTCCTAATATCATCTCATGCATTTTGGCTTGACTGTATATACCGCTAAAGGCAACTTTAACTAATTGTCCAACAGGTAGTGTGCCCGATCGCTCAGGAGAAAATGGTCCATCGCCATCAAGACCCTGATTAACATCTATAACCCTGCCTTTTTTATGGGCACCTACAGTTATACCACCACCCAGATGCACAACTATTAGATTAAGATCCTCATACTTTTTCATAATAGATTTGGCATGAGAGCGAGCAACAGCTTTCTGATTGAGAGCATGAAAAATGGATCTTCTTTCAAAAAGCGGGTGACCCGAATAACGCGCAAGTGGTTCAAGCTCATCCACAACAACAGGATCTGCAATAAATGCCTGAGCTGAAGGTAATTCTTTAGCAACATCATCAGCAATAAGAGCACCAAGATTACTTGCATGCTCACCTTTTTTACACTCAAGCAAATCGTTTCTCATAATATCGTTCACTCTATATACACCCGATGCAATTGGTTTAACCAATCCCCCACGCCCTATCACCGCTTCAATTGTCTCCTCGTGAATATCGGCACCTTTGAGCTCCTTAATAATTACATCCTTCCTGAACTCATACTGATCAGTAATTCGCTTATACTTCCTCAAAACATCAGAGGAGTGTCTTATAGTCTTCAGGAATATCACTCTCTCCTGCTGATATATTGCAATTTTTGTTGAAGTAGAACCGGGGTTAATAACTAATATACTCATAAAGGTATTTATTTTAATATAATGGTAATAATAGAGAAAAATAAGCTAAACCAACAAAGAGGCCAGTGCTATTGAGTGCAACTTAGTCTCATCATCATCAGAGCGTGAAGTTAGTACTATCGGCACAGAAGCACCAGTAATTATTGCGGCCGACTTTGCACCTCCCAAAAAATTAAGTGTCTTGTAAACCATATTACCGGCTTCAATATCCGGAACAATAACTATATCACAATCGCCTGCCACTTCACTTACAACACCCTTACTAATTGCTGCTTCCCTGTTTATAGCTAAATCAATAGCTAATGGACCGTCAACAATGCATCCCTTTATATCTCCATTCTTATTCATCTCTTTTATTTTTGCAGCATGCACTGTGGCCTCCATTTTAGGATTAACTTTCTCTACAGCCGCTGCAATAGCAACTTTAGGATTTTCAATACCTAAAAGATGAAAAAGATTAACTGCATTTTTAAGTATCTTCACTTTGGTTTCCAGATCGGGAGCAATATTCATAGCCACATCAGTAATACAAAACACTTTATGATAATATGGCGATTGAAATAGCGCAACATGACTCAAAAGCTGTGCTATTGGTAACCCCCTTTGCTTATCAATAACACCTTTCAATAGTTCACTTGTGTGTATAAGTCCTTTCATTAATATATCGGCTTTACCGTTCCTTATAAGATTAATAGCAATAGCAACTGAACCATCATCTTTATAAGTGCTATCAATAATTTCAACTTCACTTAT
>DATGMV010000332.1:0-4533 GCA_035307185.1 Fermentimonas sp.
CTTTACAGTGTGATTGTGAAGTAATAGTAAGGCACAGTTTAGACTTTGAAATTTAATTTTGCAGTGCAATAACTGTGTCGTATCAAACAGGATCTGCTTGAAAAATATTGTTCAATTAAAATGCTGGAGGTGCCCTTAATCTCAAAGAGATTGCAGATAATTTCTGGTATATGTATTGATAAAAGTTTGTATATAGATGTCTATATTCAGGCAAGTTGCCCGAAAGATCTATCTTAGGAAGTATCTCTGAGGTTAATGATGTATTGAAAATTTGATCAAGAAGTTGAAGCTCTTTTTCTGTATGTTCGTGATTGCTTGTTTCATTAATTTTAAATGGGTGAGAATGAACATACTTTATGTTATTTATGATATGCGTATGTGTAAATAGAGTGAAACTGCATACATATAGTGTAAAAAGTATCGGGTATAAAAGCTTCAACCTAGTATATCTGACTCTAATCATAATTTCGGCAAATATAAATCAATAAAAACTACCAACTCCATGAATTATGTTATATTAACAGTCAATATTTATTTATGCATGATCAGGAGTATTGATGATACTCTAAATTACGATTTAAAAAGTTTTTATAGTAACTTTGTTCTTGGAAAACCAAAGTATATGGATCCGAGCACAATAATTAAAAAATTCTACAAAGAGGGAACTAAGCTTTATGATATTTATATGTCGCATTGTACCGATGTGACTAATAAAGCAATTAGTATCGTTAACAAACATCCTGAGCTGGCTGTGGATATCAAGTTTATTGAAGAGGCAGGCATGTTGCATGATATTGGGATTTTTAAAACAAAAGCTCCAAGGATAGCATGTGAAGGTGAACTTCCTTATATATGCCATGGTTATCTTGGAAACGAACTGTTAGCAGAAGAAGGGTTTCCAAAGCATGGACTTGTGTGTGAGAGACACACAGGAACAGGGTTGAGTCTTGAAACAATCATACAAAGAAAGTTGCCCATTCCCCATAGAAATATGCTTCCACAAAGTTTAGAAGAAAAAATTATATGTTTTGCAGATAAATTTTATTCTAAATCGAATTTGGGCAGAGAGAAGTCGGTTAAGAGAATTAGACAGAATCTCAAAAGACATGGCTGGCATCAAGTTACAGTATTTGATGAATGGTGTGAACTGTTCCTTTAGAAATTATGGCAAACTATTTGCAGTGTATTGTTGATAGTTGAAGAAAAATAAAAAACAATATATATGAAACGTAATACAAATCAGCAAAACGCCGATGCTTCGAGTCATTCACCCGATTTAGATGCAGAGGAGTTAAAACAAAATGAATTATCTGATATAGACAATTTGACAGAAGGAGAAACAGTAGACATGGATAATTCTGATTCTCAAAATGAGATTGAGCAGTTGCAAAAGAAGTATGACGAGCTAAATGATAGTTTTCTGCGCTTAAATGCAGAGTTCGATAACTTTAGGAAACGCACAATCAAAGAGAAAGCTGAGATCATAAAAAGTGGAGGAGAAAGAGTTTTGCACGGTATAATTTCATTAGTTGATGATTTTGAGCGTGGATTGTCTGTTTTAAATGAGTCAGAAGACCAAAATGCAATGGCTGAAGGAATGGAACTGATATATAATAAATTTATCAGCTTTCTTAAGCAAAATGGAGTTGAAGAAATAGATACGATAGGTCAACCATTTGATGCAGATACGTTTGAAGCGGTTACAACTATACCTGTGGAAGATGAATCGGATAAAGGTGTTATAGTCGATTGTATTCAGAAAGGGTATAGGTTAAATGATAAAATCATCCGCTTTCCAAAAGTTGTAGTAGGAGAATAATATGTCAACAAAAAGAGATTATTACGAAATATTAGATGTTGCAAAATCTGCTTCTGCCGAGGAAATAAAAAAAGCTTACCGTAAAAAAGCTATTCAGTTTCATCCTGACAAGAATCCGGGAAATAAGGAGGCTGAAGAAAAGTTTAAAGAGGCTGCAGAAGCATATGAAATACTTAGCGATCAGAATAAACGTGCCAGATATGACCAGTTTGGTCATGCCGGGGTAGGAAGTTCTGCCTCAGGTGGTGGATTTGGAGGAGGAATGTCTATGGATGACATCTTTTCTCAATTTGGAGATATCTTTGGTGGACACTTCGGAGGTTTCGGAGGTTTTGGAGGATTTGGTGGTTCCCAACGCGGCAAAAGAGTTAACCGAGGCTCGGATCTTCGCGTAAAAGTAAAACTTAATCTTAAAGAGATTTTAAATGGAGTTGAAAAAAAGATTAAGGTCAAGAAATACGTGAGCTGTTCTCATTGTGATGGTAACGGTTCAGAAAATGGAACATCGGTTTCAACCTGCTCAACTTGTAATGGATCGGGTATGGTTACACGTGTTGCAAACACTATACTTGGGCAGATGCAAACATCCTCAACATGTCCTACATGTAATGGCGATGGAAAGTCGATTACCAAGAAGTGTACTCACTGTAACGGTGAGGGGATAGTGCGTGAAGATGAGGTTATTACTATTAGAATACCGGCCGGAGTTGCAGAGGGTATGCAACTTTCCATGTCGGGTAACGGGAATGCTGCACGAAGAGGTGGTGTTAACGGAGATCTTCTGATAGTTATTGAAGAAGAAGAAGATCCTAATTTAATAAGAGACGAGAATGATATTATTTATAATCTATTTCTTAGTTTTCCAACCGCTGTATTAGGAGGATCGGTAGAAGTGCCCACAATTGAGGGAGTTGCAAAAGTGAAGATTGAGCCTGGTACTCAGCCCGGAAAGGTGCTTCGACTGCGAAACAAAGGGTTACCTTCTGTTAATGGTTATGGCAAAGGTGATCAGTTGATTCATGTTAATGTGTATGTGCCCGAGAATATAAGCTCAAAAGAGAGAAAAGCTGTTGAGGAATTGGAGAAGTCAGAGAACTTTGCTCCTTCTGCATCAGCAAAGAAAACAGTGTTCAATAAGTTTAGAAAAATGTTCGATTAATATATACAACACAATCTTTATCGAAATTTTAGCAATAGCGGCAGGTTTATAAATCTGACCGCTATTTTTTGTTATTAACAAACTTTTTGTTGCTTTTGAATGTTCAGATTAAACCTGTGTTAAAAATATGGCGTTAATGTAAAAAACAATAAATCCGGTTTATGATGAGCGACTATACAATTAATTCGTTAGAACAGTATTTCAAAGTATATAGAAAGTCAATAAGAAAGCCCAAAAAGTTTTGGGGAGATATTGCTGAAAATAATTTCACTTGGTTTCAGAAATGGGATAAGGTGGTGGAGTTTGATATGCAAAAGGCAGAGTTTACCTGGTATAAAAATGCTAAACTCAATATTACTAAGAATTGTATTGATAGACATTTGGCAAATAAAGGTGATAAGACTGCAATTATTTTTGAACCAAATAACCCGGATGAACCTTCACGTGCAATCACATATAACGAGCTATATAAGGAGGTTTCAGCAATGGCTAATGTGCTTAGAGAACAGGGTGTGAAAAAAGGAGATAGGGTGTGTATTTACCTTCCAATGATCCCTGAATTGGCTTATAGTATGCTTGCATGTGCTCGCATTGGTGCAATTCATTCTGTTGTTTTTGCAGGTTTTTCTTCTAATGCACTTTCAACAAGGATTGATGACTGTGGGTGTAAATTTCTCATAACAGCAGATGGCGGATTTAGAGGTCCCAAAACTATAGATCTTAAAAGTATAGTTGATGAAGCGTTAACTAAAGGTTCAACTGTGGAAAAGGTGTTGGTTGTTAAGAGAACAGGTGAGGAGATAGAAATGAAAGAAGGACGAGATTTATGGCTTCAACCACTTATTGATGAGGCGGGAACAACAAGTAAGGCTGAAGTGATGGATGCGGAAGACCCTCTATTCATACTTTACACATCAGGCTCTACACGCAAACCAAAAGGTATGGTGCATACTACCGCAGGTTATATGGTTTATACTGCTTATACGTTTAAAAATATTTTTAATTATAATAATGATGATGTCTATTGGTGTACCGCCGATATTGGTTGGGTTACAGGGCATTCTTATATTTTGTACGGACCGTTGCTTAATGGTGCAACTACTGTAATTTTTGAGGGTACTCCTGCTTATCCTACTTTTAGTAGGTTTTGGGAGGTTATTCAGAAGCATAAAGTAAATCAGTTTTATACTGCTCCCACAGCAATACGTTCTTTAGCAAAAGAGAGAATTGAGTATGTTCAGGACTTTATACTTGATACTTTAAAAGTTATAGGTTCTGTTGGTGAGCCAATTAACGAGGAGGCATGGCATTGGTACAACGATCATGTAGGCAATAAGAGATGCCCATTAGTGGATACTTGGTGGCAAACAGAGACAGGTGGTATTGTTATATCGGCAATTCCTTTTGTAACTCCAACAAAGCCAACTTATGCTTCGTTGCCTTTCCCCGGAATAAAGCCCGTACTAATGGATGAACTTAGGAATGAAATTGAGATTAATCAAAAAACAGGTAGTCTTTGTATTGAGTACCCATGGCCTGCTATTGCAAGAACGAT
>DATGMV010000333.1:0-4193 GCA_035307185.1 Fermentimonas sp.
TTCTGAACTAATACATATACCTCAATTAATTAGTCTTTACGAAAAACTCAACTATAATTATGCAACTCATGTGTTTGATGTGAAAGGTGAGTTTAATCCAAACTTCAAAAAAAATGTATTAGATGTGGTGTTTTCTACAATTGACGATGCAGATGTTTATTATACAACAGATGGTAGTAAGCCGAGTGAGTCTTCAATAAAATATGACGGATTGTTTTCAATAGACCAGGACACTGAATTAAAGGCTGTTGCCATTCGCAATGGAGTGAAGAGCAAAATGTTAGATGAAACTATTGAAGTTAATAAATCAACATACAAGCCAATTGAATTTTTAACTACTCCGGCTCGTAATTATGATTATAGTGGTGCTCCATTACTGGTCGACGGAATTAGCGGCAAAAGCACAAACTATCGTACAGGCAGATGGATTGGATTTCAAGGAGATGATCTTGTAGCTGTCATAGATATGTTGAACCCAACTGAAATAAGCAATCTTAAAATAAATAATGTTGTTGTTACAGGCGATTGGATATTTGATACATCTGAGATAATTATTGAGTCATCAAATGATAATAGTAATTTTATAGTTGTTGCAAACGAAGTAATTAGAACAGATAAGAATGAACATTGGGCAGATATATCATCTCACGAAATATCATTTAAACCTGTAACTGCAAGATATTATAAGGTTACCGTAAAATGTTCTGTTATGCCCGAATGGCACCCGGGAAAAGGGCGTCGTGCATACATATTTGTTGACGAAATAAAATTAAATTGATAAAAGGTAATAGTTAATGTAAAAAAGTACCTGATCTAATTGGATCAGGTGCTTTTAATTTTTATCGAAACTATTCTCAAGTGAACTTCTCTATTTTGAATTTATACATCAGTTTTCTCAAGTGAATAGAGCAGTTGAATTTCTTCAGCCCATAATGATTCGTCAGGCGTTTCAAGAATTAATGGAAGATTATCAAATCGAGGGTCGTTCATAATAAATGAAAACAGATCCATATTCATAATACCTTTACCTAAGCTGTCGTGACGATCTACACGTGTTGCTAATTCTTTCTTAGAATCGTTGATATGCATCCCTTTAAGGTATCTGAAACCAACTATCTCTTCAAAGTTCTTAAAAGTATCACTATATCCATCAATAGTGCGTATCTCATAACCGGCAGCAAGTGTATGAGCAGTATCGAGACATACACCAACACGACTTTTATCTTCAACTTTATCTATTATATGTGCAAGTTGTTCAAATTTATAACCTAAGTTTGTACCCTGACCGGCAGTATTCTCAAGTACAGCACATACTCCCGAAGTCTTCTCCAAAGTTATATTTATTGATTCAGCTATTCGGTTCAAACAATCTTCTTCAGATATTTCGTTAAGATGACTTCCGGGATGGAAATTAAGTCGGTTTATTCCCAACTGTTCACATCTTTGCATTTCATCTAAGAACGCTTGACGCGACTTCACAATACCGTCATCTGTTGGATTGCCAAGATTAATTAGATAGCTGCTATGTGGCAGAATATAATCTGCAGAATAGCCTAATTCTTCGCATCTAAGTTTGAAGTTTATAATATTCTCTTCTTTATAAGGAGAAGCAAACCATTGACGCTGATTCTTTGTAAAGAAAGCAAATGCTTTTGCTCCAATAGCGTGGGCATTAACCGGAGCATTCTCTACTCCACCCGACGCACTTACATGCGCACCTACAAATTTCATAATAATACAATTTTTATCTTTTTGGAAAAGTTATCAAGAAGCATAAACCTCCTCCAGTTAAATTTTTTGCTAATATACTACCTTTATGAAATAAAACAGCATTCTTAACAATAGATAATCCTAAACCTGAACCACCACTATTACGAGTTCTGCCCTCATTAACTCTATAAAAACGCTCAAAAATACGAATAAGATGCTTTTCATCTACACCCAAACCAGTATCATAAAACTCAAAGTAATATGCTTCGTTGTTTTCACTGTAGCAACGAACAACAATCTCTACTCCACTACCGGCATATGCAATTGAGTTCTCTGTGAGATTTCTAAATATTGAGTACAATAAGGTCCTATTTCCTTGTATTACTACATCTTCGTTTACATCAATCGAAAATTTGTCATTCTTTTCTTTAAGCTTTTCCGACAACTCGTTTCGTAAATCTTCGAGTAATTCTTTCATTTCCACAGGTTCAAGATCAAACCTATCGGCAGCTTCTTCAATCTTAGTGAGCATACTAATATCCTTAATTAAATCGGATAATTGAAGTGTCTGAGCATATGCTCTGTCTAAAAAATTCTTTACCCTCTCGTTATCCCTATCTTCTTGTAATGAAAGAATTGTTTCAAGATATCCTCTTATGCTGGTTACAGGAGTTCTTAACTCATGAGCAATGTTATTTGTCATTTCTTGCTTAAGCAGGCGTGTCTTCTCAGATTTTGTAATGTCGCTTATGTAAAGTTCAAAACTCTCATCATCAAATACAATTACACGTAAATTAAACTGTTTTCCGCTTCTATCTACACGCTTAGAGAACATATTGCCCTTACGGGGTTCCTGATTAAGATAATCTACAATATCTCTGAAAGCCGGATCAGTGAACAACTGCTCAACCTCTAATGTTGGTTTATCTAGGATAATATTAATGTACTGCAGAAAATGCGAATTGAAATAAATCTTTTTTCTATCCTTTGAAAATATTGCAATACCCTCTTCCGAAAACTGAAAATGTTGTAACAATTTTTCTCGCTCTGCAGCAAGCTTTTGCCTGTTCTCTTGAAGTAAGTTATAGTTCTCTACTATATCTGCACTCACCTCACCTACTTCATCATCGGCAAATTGAAAACTGTCGGGTATAGACTTTCCATTTCTCAAACTCAGAGAAAACTCTCTTAACTCTCGTATAGATTTTGAAAAACGATTAGTAAAATAGAGCATCATGAGAACACATACAATAAAAAAGAGGAGAATAAAATAGATGAAGCTATTCTCTGAATTTATGAAGGAACGCAATTTAACATCATAAGGCAATGCCATACGAATAAATAATCCATCTCCATATTCTTTAGCGTAATACAAGTACTCTATGTTGTTACTTTCAGATAATCTTATATTTGAACCATCTCCAAACCCAATAGTTTTTTGAATCTCGGGGCGTTTTAGATGATTTTCCATGCTGTCTGAATCAAGAATATTATCAAATAATACATTTCCTTCCCAATCTATTATAGTGAGTCTTAATTCTGAGGGCATGTAGCTTAGTTGTTCATTTATTTCATTCTCACTGCTGAGAGGCGATAAGCTATTCTGTTTCAAGAATTCATAAATTATATCAGCATTGTTTTCCAGTGTTCTTTCGAGACTATTTGTACGTTCTTGTCTTATCTGATTTTGCTCAAATAAAATGATGCCCACAGTAAATGCAGCAATAATTACAGAAAAAAATATCAGTATGCGTTTTCTAAAGGATACTCTATTATTCATTATTTATAATTTATTTCTCCATTAATTACTCCTCCTCTTTAATCTCAAGGTTAAGATAATATCCAAAACCGGAACGATTCACAATAATAGATGAATATTCTCCTAACTTTTTTCTTAATCTGGTTATATGCACATCTACAGTTCTATCTAAAACATATTCGTTATCACCCCAAACACTATTTAGTATTTCGGCACGAGTAAGTACTTTAGGCGAAACCTGAGCAAGTAACGAAAGTATTTCAAACTCTTTTTTTGTTAGTGAAATTTCACTATCATCAATAATTACACGATTAGTTGGTATATCTATAATTATACCTTTGTACTTCCATTTTGTTTCTGCCGGCTGACTCACAAGAGTAGTTCTTTTAATCAATGCTTTAACTCTTGCAAGCACTTCCTTTATGGAAAATGGCTTTGCAATATAATCGTCACCTCCGAGCGAAAAGCCTGTTAGAATATCATTCTCGCTGTTTTTAGCTGTTAGAAAGATAATTGGAACATAGTTCCCTTCACTCCTTAACTTCTCTGCCATTTTAAAGCCCGATATACCATCCATCATCACATCAAGCACAATCAATTGATGCACATCAGTTAGCATATCCAGTGCCTCTTCACCGGAATAAGCAACATCTACTATATAACCTTCTTTTTCGAGATTAAATTGTAGAATATCGCAAATATCCTTTTCATCATCAACAACTAA
>DATGMV010000334.1:0-6486 GCA_035307185.1 Fermentimonas sp.
AGCTTACAGTCAGGCTCGTGCCGAACTCCTTCCTAACCTTAACGCTTCGGCAGGGCAAAGTTTTGTGTTTGGACGCTCTATCGGTATAGACAACGTTTATGAGAACAGCAACTCATCTCAAACAAACTTTGGGATAGGTGCAGATATAACTATTTTCGATGGGTTAAGAATGAAACATAACATAGACGCCCGAAAAGCAGACATGCATGCCTCAGTAGCAGACTTAGAGAAAATGAAGGATGATATTATAATGAGTGTATCCACAGCCTTTCTTCAAGTACTATTGAATAAAGAACTTCTATCCATTGCAGAAAACCAGATTAAAACAACAGGAGCAGACTTTGATCGCAGAAAAGCTCTTGTGGAGAGCGGACGAATGGCAGAAGGAGAACTATTTGAGATTGAAGCGCAACAGGCTCGCGAGGAGTTGAATATAGTGCAGGCCGAAAATAACCTCAAACTAGCACTACTTGATCTTGCTCAGATAATGGAATTGGAATCATTCAACAATTTCGATGTTGTTGTTCCTCCGGTAGAGACTTTAATCGATGAAACTGCACTATTAACATCCGAAGCAGTATATCAAAGTGCATTAGAGCACAGACCTGAAATAAGAAGTATGCAATATCGACTCGAAAGTAGCGAGAAAGAGATACTGATGGCAAAGTCTCAGTTCTATCCTACCCTTTCGTTTGGTGTAAATATGGGCACAGGCTACTATAACATGAGTGGCAGGCCCAACGATTCTTTCAACTCTCAAATAAAAAACAACATTAGCAACTCACTCGGATTTAGCCTGCGTATACCAATTTTCAACAGATTTCAAGTAAAAAACAACGTTGATCTTGCAAGACTGGCAATTGCAAATACCAAACTGGAGCTTGATAAAACAAAACTCGATTTACGCAAACGAATTGAGCAGGCATACTTTAATGCCGTTGCAGCAGCAACCAGATGGGAGGCTGCAAAAAAATCGGTTGAAGCAAGCGACGAGGCATACAGGTTTACTGAAGAAAAGCACGACAGTGGTCGCGCCAACTCTTATGAACTATTCCTGGCTAAAAACAATCAAACTCAAGCTCTTAGCGAAGAAGCACAAGCAATGTATGAATACGCATTCAGATTAAAAATTCTTGAACTGTTAAATGATTAGATTATTGTAACCAATTGTTACAAACCATAGTCATATTTTTGATACCAATTTTTATAGTTAATACAAAAAAACTAAATGAGATGAAAAAATTAAGCACTTTGCTACTCTTGGTACTAATATTCACAACAAGCATGGCATGCGCACATCCACGCCAGTCTACTGACAAATTTGAAGTATCAAACTTCACAGCCATAAAATCTTCTGTTGTTGCCAATGTAGAGATAAGGCAATCACCTGAAACAAGCGTCATTGCCGAAGGGGACGATGATATGCTCGACCTTCTCAAAGTAAGGATGGATAACGAAACTCTTGTAATTGAAATGAACAAAAAGCGGATCAATCGCTTTAAAAACAACGCCAACAAACTAACCATAATTATAACCACTCCCAACCTCACTAAAATAGAATCTGAGGGCGTTGGAAACATTACTATAGCAGGAAGTTTTGAAACACCCAAATTAAAAATTGACTCAGAAGGAGTTGGTAATTTTAGAGCTGAAAACCTATATGCCGGAACAGTTGAAATTGAGTCCGACGGTGTTGGAAACATAAAAGTTGGCGGTAATGCAGAAAGTGTATATATAAAATCCGAAGGAATAGGAAACACAGATGCAAAAGACCTAATATCATTAACTACATATGTAGAATCTGACGGTGTAGGCAACGTTAGCTGTTACGCATCAGAATATCTAAAGATAGACTCTGAAGGCATTGGAAACACAACTTATTATGGCAAGCCTAAACAATCAAACATTAATAAAGATGGAGTTGGAAGAATAAGAGCAGGCAACTAATCTAATCAAACAAACATTACTCCAGCATCTTTATATCCCTCAGCCACGATAATACCCTATGAGGCCACTCATTTACTGTATGCCCTGTATTACGTGCACCATATCCGTGTCCTCCTGAGGGATATAGATGCATTTCAGCCGGTACTTTAGCCTCTTTTAATGCGTAATAGTAGAAAACACTACTATCTATATGGCTTTTATCGTCTTGTGTCTGTATTAAAATTGTAGGAGGAGTATTCTCATCCACTTTCAGCTCCGGAGAAATAGAAAAATTATCTCCGGAAAGATAGGCAGGATAGATCAACGCAGTAAAATCAGGACGAAGGCTAACATCATCATGAGAGTCGATTTTCTGATATGTTCTATTATCATAATTAGTGCTGGCTACTGCCGACAAATGTGCACCTGCCGAGAACCCTAACACCCCAATTTTATCAGGATTAATATTCCACACCTCAGCATGTGAGCGAGTATATGCAATTGCTCTTTGAACATCTTGCAATGGAGCTTCATACTTTTCCAACCCTTCGCGACGTGGTACACGATACTTAACAAGCACACAGTTTATTCCATAGCTATTAAACCGTTTGCATATCTCCGTACCCTCTAAGTTATAAGCAAGAATATTATAGCCCCCACCCGGATTCACTACAATTGTAACACCCGAATTGTTATTGGCAGGAGCAGGATAGAATGTTAATGTAGGTTCACTAACGTTACTTATGCGCAACACCGGACAGCCCGCAACTTTATTGCCGGTAAGATCATCAACCTGTTTCATTTTCACAGACTCTCCCGGCGCACCATCAGGGAAAAGCAATATAGGTTTCTCTTGAGATAATAAGCTCATAGTGGTAATTAAGAAAATTATTTGGAATAATATATATTTCATAAAGTGTTATTGTTTAATAGTTCAGTATCATATAAATATCGTAGTGAATGTTATCAAAAATCCAACTTTAGCAACTCTTTAGCATTTGTATCTAACACTTTCAAAGTCATTTTATCTCCTTTTTTTTCAAGGACCATCAATGTTGCACTCTCAGGATTATTACCTCCACCAACTACTACAGGAAAATTATTTTCCAAACTCCCCACAGGATGATATGCAAATCTATGAGTATGTCCATGCAGTGAAACATCAAATTGAGCATATTTTAAAATATCTCCCCACATTTCCAGACTCGGGTTATATGCATCTTCATTAAGCCCATAAACAGGTATATGATGAATTAAAACACGTTTGGAAGCAGATTTAAAGTCACTACTAATTACCTCCTCCTTTAAAAATTCAGCCTGATCTTTTCTCAATCCGCTAAAATCATTTAATCCATAGTATACAGGGCTACTATCATCTTTATCCTCACCACAATCAAGCATAACAAACCTTGTGTCGCCCCAGTTAAACGCACCATATGTCTTATCATCAACATAATCCAACAAATCTCTTAAACCTATTGAATATGCATTACGTATCTCATGGTTGCCTCGTATATAAAAAACAGGCACAGACGATGCATTAACCATTTCGTTCATATAAGACAATGCACTGACAGCTTGTGCCTCATCTCTTGGATCGGAAATATTGTCACCATTAAAAAAAACAAAATCGTAATCAATATCTGCAATCAAATCCGTAAACAAATCAATTAAATTTCTTCTCTGATGAAGATCATTAAAAATAACAGCAGTAAAATCAGAACTATTCTCCGAAGGAATTTTAAATGTATAAGTATCAGAAATGGCTGTCTTGCCAAATTCTTTTCTGTATCCCTCATACACAGTCATCTCTTTAGAGTATACCCTGTAACTGTATGCTACTCCCGGTTTTAAGTTCTCTAACCTGAATTTATGATGATAATTATTGATATTCATTTGTCCATCAACATACAATTGTAATGTCTGATCGAAGTTACCATCAACACCATATTCAACCCAGCTGTGAACTGGCACATTAGTTAACCATGAAATGGTAATTCCATTACCTGTAGGATTTTGCAGATATGGCTTTGTGCGGAAAATATTATCTTCTTCAGCATGTATCCTTATATCTGCATAAATAGGTCTGTGATTAGAAGCCTCCTTCTCGGTAATAACACCTCTGTTTGTTAAAAGAGACCATCCTCCGACTTCGTTATAAGCATATATATAATCTATACATTTTGTTGGATTATCTGCAGGAAAAGTAAACTGTTTGGTAGGAATCAACGATGTAAAAAAGTTATTCATCTCTTTTTGAGACTTAGACTCAGGTATATCATTCATATCACCTGCAAGGAAAAAAGGTTTATCTTGATTTAAAAGTTTTTCAGCCTCATTCTTTATTATTTCAACCGACTTTACTCTATCTTCTTCATTAAGAGAAAAGTATACATTTCCAAAATAATAAAGTTCAAACTCTACTATAAGTAGTATTCTATCTTCACCTTTTCCGGCTAAAGGTATTTTCTTTACACTCAGAGGCTTTTCTTTTGAAAGAACTCCCACACCATGCCTTCCCCGGTCATAATCAATAGAAGTAGCGTAAGTGGGATGCATAAGAGTCTTTCTTGACAACAAATCTACACTATCAATCTCTTGAAGAGCAATTACATCTGGTCTAACATTATTAATTACATCTGCAATTCTTTGATAATCTACTTTATCGTCTAAACCATGTACATCATTTATATTATATGACATTAATCTTATTGAATTCTTTTCTTTAACAGGAATTTCTTGTGCATTGATAGAAAATTTACTGAACGTAAATACCAGAAAGAAAAACCAAATTACAATTATTTTTGTTTGCATGTCATTTAACTACTTTAATTGAATGTGATTATCTATTGACTTAATTTTAAATTATTCAACCTCCTCCAAAAGGAAAACAGCACTTTCGTACATTTTCTCCAATTGCGGGTTAATGCCTTCGTTAATCAAATACTCACCACTAAAAACCTTATTATTTCCCCAGAAATTAGACTTATCTACATTCAATTCGGTCAATTTATATTGTTTTTCTGAATCAAGACCATTTAATTTAATTGATTGTGAACGCAGAGTACGCCCCTGATATTCGAAACAGTAGTCATACACTACGGCACGTTTTTTATCCTTACTTACATACATTATAGCATATAACCCTTTGCCCTCATAAGGAGAAATAATTCGAAAAAGGTCGCCCTTCATAACGATGTCTCTTATTTGCTTATAATTTTCAATTGCTGCCTTCGCAAATTCTTTCTCTTCTTTCGACAAATCTTTAGGTTGCAATTCCATTCCGAACCTACCACTCATAGCCATATCGAAACGGAATTTCAATAGTGTAATATTACCAGTCTGATGATTAGGAACAGCTGACACATGTGAGCCGGTAACAAGAGCAGGATAAATCATATTTGTACCATACTGAATAAAAATACGGCTACGTGCATCGGTATTATCACTGGTCCATACCTCCTGATGGTATTTCATTGCTCCATAATCCACACGCCCTCCGCCCGATGAACAGGCCTGAATTAAAACATCGGGGTATTTAGCTCTAATTCTTTCATACACGCTATATAAACCCTGTGTATACTTTATCCAAAAATGGGACTGTCTGTCTGCCGGTAAGAAGGCAGATCCTACCGACTCAACATGTCGGTTGGCATCCCACTTGATATAAGAGATATTGTCCGATTGTTTCATTACATCATCAAAAACACCGAAAACAAAATCTTGCACCTCAGGATTAGCCATATCTAACAACCACTGGTTGCGAGTTGTAGGAACAGGTCGCCCCTCAGTCTTTACTATCCAGTCCGGATGATTCTCAGCGAGCTCACTTTTGGGGTTTACCATCTCCGGCTCTATCCATATTCCGAATTTCAGTCCTTTGTTCACTGCATAATCTGCAAGGTAACTTATCCCACGTGGCAACCTTTCTTTCGTCACCTGCCAGTCGCCAAGCCCTTGCCTACTACTATTCCGTGGATATTTATTACCGAACCAGCCATCATCAAGTACAAACATTTCAAGCCCCATATCTGCAGTATCATCCATCATATCAGTAATGGTTTTTTCTCCAAATGTAAAATAGGCACCCTCCCAACTATTAAGCAGAGTTGGACGAATAGTTTCAGCATCATATACCTGATACCCTCGTGCCCAATCATGAAGATTACGACTAACACCACCCGCTCCTGAAGTGCTGTATGTGTAAACCATTTCAGGAGTATGAAACGTTTCTCCTGAAGAGAGTTTATAATCTGATGCGTATGGGTTTATTCCGGCCGTTATACTTAATATATCAAACTCATCCACTTGAAAGTTTAATTTGTAGTTCCCCGACCAAGCCAAAGCTCCACCTATCACATCACCTCTGTTTTCGTTCAATGGCATATCAAGCGATAGCACAAAAGAGGGATTTTCCGTATGAGTTGTGCGTACACCCATCTTATTTTCTATCGACTTAATTCCGTGGTTCAGAAGATTCTCCTCCATGAACATTTCTTGTGCCCAAGCTCCGTGAAAAGAATTCAGATAGTACTTTTTAGCCCGTATTGGCAAATATGA
>DATGMV010000335.1:0-9373 GCA_035307185.1 Fermentimonas sp.
TACATGGGGATATTCAATTTCTTTATTGTAATTCCCCAGATTCTTGCAGCGAGTATACTTGGTTTTATAACAAGGGAATTGTTTAACGGTCAGGTTATTCTCACTTTGGTACTTGCCGGTTGTTCTCTTCTTGTTGGAGCATTAAGTGTATTTATTGTGCAAGATAGAGATGATGTTTATAGGTTAAAAAAGTGATAAATAATAGATTTCAAATTATACACCGTTTAAACTAAATCATTCCAATAATATGCTATATAAAAACATCCTGTTTTACCTAATTGCCTCAACAATATTTTTCTCTTGCGGTACAAAAACAGCTAAACATGTTGAAGCTACAAGTGTAGGTGTGCACCCTGAGTGGGTATACGATGCAATTATTTATGAAGTTAATACACGTCAGTATACTCCCGAAGGAACTTTTAAAGCATTTGCAGAGCATTTACCAAGATTAAGCGATCTTGGTGTTGATATTCTTTGGTTTATGCCCATACAAACAATTGGAGAAAAAGACAAAAAAGGAACTCTTGGTAGTTACTACTCTATACAAGATTATAAAGAAGTAAACAGTGAGTTTGGTACATTAGATGATTTTAAAGATGTGGTTGAAGAAGCTCAAAGTCTGGGTATGAAAGTTATTCTCGATTGGGTAGCAAACCATACTTCGCGTGATGCTGTATGGGTAAATGAGCACCCCGACTGGTATTTAAGGGATAGCCTTGGTGAGTTAAGTGTAATGTACGACTGGACAGATATTGCACCTTTAGATTTTACAAATCTTGATATGCGCAAAGAAATGATTAATAGTATGTTGTTTTGGGTACGAGAAACAGGTATTGATGGTTTCCGTTGCGATGTTGCGGGAGAGCTGCCTACCGATTTTTGGGAAGAAGTCAAAGATTCTCTAAAAACTTTAAACAGTAGTCTTTTTATGCTTGCGGAAGCTGAGAAACCCGAGTTGAACGAAACAGCTTTTAATGCATATTATGCTTGGGACTTCCACCATAAGATGAACTCGGTTGCGCAAGGTAAAGAGAATGTTGATTCACTAAGAGTGTCACTAAAAAGGATGCAGGATAATTTCCCCGATCATGCCACTTGTTTATAGCGGTCAGGAGATAGGTTTAGATAAAAGACTCGAATTCTTTGAAAAGGATTTAATTGATTTCAGTACTGATGGCGAAGGTTTTACCGGTTTTTATGAATCACTCAATTTATTTAAAAAGCAACATCCCGCTCTTAAGTCGCAAGAGAGGGATGGAGATATGACTGAGATTTACAATAGTAATCCTCAAAAAGTTTTGTCTTTTAAAAGAATAAATGGCAAGAGTGAAGTTATTTCTATCTTTAACTTAAGCAGTGAAGAAGTTGTTGTAACATTCACTGAAAACTTAAATGGGATAAAATATCAAACATTCGAAAACGCTTCGGAGGGAGAGTTTTCTAATAAAATGACTTTAATACCTTGGGAATATAAAATCTTTTATAAATAGCTTGATTTAAGACAAGTATGGTTTCAACTGCTCCACCCAATTAACTATTCTCTCTTCGGTAAGTTCCGGTTCGTAGTCATCATCAAGCGGTAGTCCCACGAACTTACCATCAACTAAAGCACGTGAGTATTCAAAATCGTATCCTTCAGGTGAAACGTGACCAATAATAGTTGCTCCCTGTTTAACCAATATTTCGTAAAGAATTCCTATAGCATCTACGAATGAACTTGGGTAAATAGAGGCATCACCCATACCGAATATTGCAACAGTTTTTCCTGAAAGATCCATTTGCTCAAGCTTGGGATAAAAATCATTCCAGTCGTCCTGCAGATCTTGAACGCCCCATGTAGAAACACCCAGAATTAATACCTCGTGATTGTGAAAGGGCTCTTCATCACCATCATATATATCTACTAAGGTAGGAGAGTAATCAGCAAGCAGTTCAGCCATCCTTTCAGCTGCATCTTTAGTGTGTTCGGTACTTGATCCGTAAATAATTGCTATTGACTTCATATGATTTCAGTTTTATGATTATAATTTCTTCAGTATATCTATAATTTGATTTACTGACTGTGATTTTAAAATATTATTAATAGCAAAGATAGCATAAGTTTCAAAATAGACAATATTTCGTTGTTATGATAATTCTATCAAACGCTTGCAATTTATACGCCACAGAATTGAATCAAAGCCTGTATCGTCCTGTTTTTTATTTATAGTAATTCCTCACCAACTACCTACCAACTCGTAACCAACTCCTAATATACCTTATATTTAATGGGAGTTGATAGGGAGTTCGTAGAGCCTTGATAAGACGTTGATAAAATGTTAGTGTGTTGTCTAATCCTGAAAGGTACTGTAAATCCTAAAACTATTTGCAGGAACGTTAATATTTATTGAAGATGAAGAGACGTTGATAGTTTCAGACTGATTCATATAGTTATACCACGTTCCAGTATTAGGGAAAGTGGTTGATGTGGTTGCAATTCAGAGCATAAGAGCTCTATTGTCAATTAGTTAGGGTAAGTGACAAGAGTAGATAAAAGTGGTTAAATAGAATGGGTATTGTTTTAAATAAGTATAGTTTTGAGGCGTTATTTCTTTCTTTTTGTTGATAATATTCCTCTATTTTCTTTAGCCTCTGATAATGTATCTGGTGTAGTTTCTTTCTTCTTCTTTTTATTTGTTGTAATTTTTCTTCTGAGGTTTAGTAGAAAACGTTGGCTGGGCTTACTCTTTATATAAGATTCAATATGTCGTGCACGTTTTTCTTCAAGAATCTGGTCTATTTCTATTAGTATGCCCGACTCTTCTACATCGCCAAACTCATCATTTATTGATGTGCCAAAGAAGCGCATTGTTGGTGTAAGTCCCATGTATGCATTGATCAGAGGAGGAATGTTATACCCTAATGCTCGAACTTCTTTGTTTAGAATTTTATAATCATCTTTGAAGTTTTTGCCATGAAAGAGTTTTTTCATTTTCTCTTTGTCAGTGTTTGTAACAAGAGGTACAATTGGTGTTACAAGACTATCTATGTCGGGGAAATGCTTATTGAGGAAATATAGAATCATGTTACGTGCATCCTTATTGTAAGTACCATACATTGTAACCTTACCGAAAAAATATTTAATTTCAGGATCAATAACAGTCAATGCACCAAGTCCGTCCCAAAGATTATCAAGTGCAAATATTCCTTTTCTTCCCATTAGAGTCGATTGATATTCAAGTGATACAAAAGAACGACCTAATTCTACTGTGTATGGTAAATAGTCATCGAGAAACTCTTGTGAGAAGTTGAGTAGGTGTGCTGTTGCAAGCATAGGCTTCCCTTTGTCGTCGAATTCAACATCAGAACCGAATATGAATCTGTAGCCACCAAGAATTTCTTCATTTTCGGGGTCCCATACTATTAACTGACGATATGGAACATTCATAGTATCATACGGGTCAATATCTGCTTCTAAGCCGGTTCCACCACCATAATGACGAAAGGCAATCTCTCTCAAACGACCCACTTCCTTCATCAGGTTTGGAGAGTCGTGGCTTGTGAAAACGTATATTTCGTTATTTGCTTTATTGGTTGTTCTTACCCTTTTTTGTACGGTAAGTTCACTTTTAATCAAGTTCTTGTCTACAGGATCTATTATCTTTTCCATACTTTTTCTAAAATTCACTGCATTGTATAAACAATATCCTTCACATATTGAGCCCATTCAGCAGGAGTTTTACTTTTATCAAATGACTTCCACGAAATGGGTTTTCCAAATGTGATTGTGAATGACTGATTTGAATTTTTGTACATTTCGTCTGGCAAATATACCAACTCTATGTTAAATTTTAGCCCTAACTTTTTTCTAATATTTGCAAAGTTATAAAAGAAATTAGAGTTTCGGGCTTTAAAATGAACCGGGATAATGTCTCTTTCGTACTCGATGGATTTAACAATAAAATTCTTCATCCATTCAAGATCTACAATTTTACCATTGATTTTTCTGGAACAAAGTCCCGCAGGAAATGTTATTATCTGGTTGTCAGAAGCGTATGCTTCATTAATCGCTTTAGCAGAGTTTTTTGCTTGGGCGCCATATTTATTTATAGGAACAAATATTGGTTTTAAAGGCTCGATGTAATAAAGAACATCATTCACCAGGTATTTTATTTTACCATCATATTTTTTACCTAATACAGCTGAAAGGCAGATACCATCTAAACCGCCTAAAGGATGGTTTGAGGCAAATACAAATTTTCCGTTTTCAGGAATATTATCTTCTCCTTTTATTTTAAGTGATAGTTTGAACTCATTGTCAACGAGTGAGTTCATAAAGTCTACACCTTCAAGCCCTTTGTTGCGTTGAAGGATGCCATTGATGTCTTCTTGATGAGTAATCCGTTTTAGATAATTAACTATAAATCGTGGTATCTTTTTATAATGTTTTGGAGCCTTATCTTTTAAAATACCATCAATATCAATTCTAAATGCGTTGTTGTTGCTCATTGCATCATCCTCTTATTCTGAATTTTGTCGCAAATGTACGAAAATTAGCCGATGCTTTATATTAAAAACATTCTTTTTCTATTCTTTAGCTTTTTGCCCCACTTTTGTATGGTCCATAAAGAGCAGATAGACAGGCTGTTAGGTTTTGGTTGGTGGCTGTTGATAACTTTTTTGTAAATTAATGTGAGGAAATGTGGGGGGAAGTGGATTATTTTGTAATTTTACCCCAATAAAGTTCCATTATTGTATAAATTGATGTAGAAATGTTGCAGTTCTTAGGAAATATGGAGGCAAAAGCTGATGCAAAAGGAAGGGTTTTTGTGCCGGCATTATTCCGTAAAAGTCTGCAGATAGAGGGTGAAGAGTATTTGGTGCTCAGAAAAGATATTTTTCAGGATTGCCTCGTGCTATATCCCGGAACAGTTTGGGAAAAAGAAATAGAAACGCTTAGAAATAGTCTAAGTAAATGGAATAAAGAGCAACAGCAAATATTTCGTCAATTTGTTCTTGATGCCGAGAGGATTGAAATGGATGCCAGCGGTAGAATATTAATACCCAAGCGTTATTTGAAGTTAGTGTCGATTGAAAATGAGATACGTTTTCTTGGAGTAGACAATACAATTGAAATATGGGCTAAAGAGAAACTTGAGAGTCCTTTGGTAGAACCTGAGGAGTTTTCAACAAAATTGGAAGAGCTGATGAGTGATTTTTTCTAAAAATGCCACTATGGAAATAAAGTCAAATGACAATCAAAAAGCATTGTATCACATACCGGCATTGCTTAATGAAAGCATTGACGGATTAAAAATAACTCCCTCAGGAGTGTATGTTGATGTCACTTTTGGAGGTGGGGGGCATTCGCGAGAAATTTTAAAAAGGCTTGGAGCAAATGGAAGGTTGTTAGGGTTTGATCAGGATGAGGATGCAATTGCAAACTCTGTTGATGATAATAGATTCGTATTTGTTCGCAGCAATTTTCGTTACCTGAAAAATTTCCTTAGATATCATAATATTGAACAGGTGGATGGCATAATTGCCGATTTGGGTGTGTCTTCTCATCACTTTGATGATTCACAGCGTGGATTTTCATTTCGCTTTTCAGGTGATTTGGATATGAGAATGAATAGAGGCGCATCTTTGAGAGCTTCTGATATTTTAAATGATTATCAAGAGGATTGTCTTGCTGATGTATTTTATAAATGGGGAGAATTGAAAAATGCACGGAGGATTGCTGCTTCTGTTGTGGCGTTTAGGGATAAAAAAAGAATAGATAGAACCGAAGATCTACTTGAAATCATTTCACCTTTCACACGTAGAGATAAAGAGAAAAAGATCCTGGCGCAAGCTTTTCAGGCACTCAGAATTGAAGTAAATGGTGAGATGGATGCGTTGACTGATATGTTGATGCAGTCATTGGAGGTGCTGAAGCCGGGCGCCCGATTGAGTGTTATTTCATATCATTCACTTGAGGATAGATTGGTGAAGAATTTCTTTAGAACCGGAAATTTTGAGGGTGATTTACATAAGGATTTTTTTGGCAATCCCTTAACTCCTTTTGAAATAATTAATAGAAAGGTTATTGTGCCATCTGACGAGGAACAACAGAGAAATCCACGTTCGAGAAGTGCAAAACTGAGGGTGGCCGAAAAGAAAGTTATAAATAATGAGATTTAAGTTCGATAACATACGCAAATCGTTTGTTCATGTTTTTGGAGGAAGTGTTCTTACTGAGAACTTCTTCCTCCGAAACATGAGGTTTATACTTGTGCTGGTTTTAGTGATGATACTTTTTATCAGTCACCGATACACTATGCTACAGGGTATGTCTGATATTGAACGCTTACAACAGGAACTAAAGGATGTAAAATATGAAGCACTTACTATTTCGTCGAGTCTTACTGAAGCAAGTAGACAAGGAGAAATAGAGAGGAGGGTTGAAGAGGCAGGTCTTGAGCTTCAGATATCAAATGAGCCTGTGTTTTATATAGAATAGTATTCTTGTATTTATGAACAAAGAGAGCAGAAATAAAAGAAAGAATAAAGGTATTTTGGGTAGGTATGGACTCATTGTATCTTTTTTAATGCTTTTTTCTGTACTGATAATATTCTCTGCCGGAAAAATAATGTTCACTTCAGAAGGTAAGAAATGGAGGGAGGTTGGAGAAAAAGAGACTGTTATAAGAGATAGAGTGATATTACCTAAAAGAGGTAATATTTATACACACGATTATAAACTTCTAGCTTCAACTGAACCTACCTACAGTATTTACATGGATTTTTGGGCAGATGGTTTGAGAAAAGATACGCTGATGAAGTACGTTGGTGATCTTTCAGTTGCACTTGCTCAAAAGTTTCCCGATAGATCTGCGTCACAATATAAAAGTGTTATAGTTAACGGGTGGAACCTTAGAGAGAAAGAGGAGAAAAAGATTGCAGAAAATAGAGCTAAAGGAGCTGATGAAAGGGTGCCTTTAAGGTCGAGATATGTAAAAATTATCAGAAGAGATATAAACTATGTAGAACTTAAAGAGATTCGTAAATTCCCTTTTTGGAATCAACGATCAAATAGAAGTGGGTTAATTGCTGAAGAACGAAATTCACGTAAAAAACCATTTGGTAATCTGGCCACAAGAACAGTTGGAAGTGTTTATAAAGATCTTGATAAAGGTGGTGCGAGCGGACTTGAACTCAAATATGATTCTTTACTTAAAGGGGTGTCCGGTGTAAAATACAGACAGAAGATACAGGGAAAATGGATGGATGTTATTGAGGAGCCTGCAAAGGAAGGTTGGGATATTGTTACCACTCTTGATGCAGAGATACAAGATATATCTGAGCGCGCACTACGCGATAAGTTAATGGAAACTGAGGCAGAATCGGGTACTGCAATAATAATGGAGGTTAAGTCGGGCGAAATTAAGGGGATTGTTAACCTCGATAGGATGAGTAATGGCGATTATGCAGAGGGTAATCCAAATGCTTTCTCATATATGAACGAACCCGGTTCTACTTTTAAAACAGTTACCACCATGATTGCTCTTGATGATGGTGTGGTTACCCCAACAGATTCGTTTTACGTTGGCACCGGGCTTTTTCAATATAACAAACGATGGGTGAGAGATCATTACTGGCGAAGAGGGCAAGATAGAGGCTATCTTACTGTTGCCGAAGGTATGGATGTGTCATCTAATATTGTTATGAGTAAGATGGTGCTTAAAGGTTATGAAAATAAGCCTGAGAAGTTTGTTGATGGGATAGATAGAATAGGACTAAGGAAGCAGCTTAAATGGGATGTGCCTCTTAAAGGTATAGAAGGTACTTCATCTGTTAGATACCCAAACGATAAAGAGAATTATTGGTCAAAAACCACACTGCCATGGATGTCGTTTGGTTACGAAACTCAAATTCCACCAATATATATATTGATGTTTTACAATGCAATAGCAAATGGGGGTAAAATGATTAAACCGTTTATTGCTAAGCAGTTTGTGGAGAATGGTAAGGTTGTTGAAAATGTGGAGCCGGAAGTAGTAAATTCTAAGATTTGCAAGGAATCCACTTTAGAGGAAATACAACGCATGCTTAAGTCTGTTGTTGATAATGGAACAGCAAAAGTTGTAGCATCAGATTATTTTAATATTGCCGGTAAAACCGGTACTGCACAAATTGCCGGAGGTGGAGGATACTCGGGATATTATGTTTCATTTTGCGGGTATTTTCCCGCAGAAGAACCGATGTATACAGTATTTGTAGGACTACGAAAGCCTAAAGGCGTTCCCTCCGGAGGAGGTATGGCCGGCATGGTTTTTAAGAATATAGCAGAACGCACGTATCTTAGAAAAGTGCATCTTGCAATAGAAGAGTGCAGGGTAGATTCTACATTACAGAAGGAGCCTGAAATCAAGCATGGCAACAGAGACAAGAGTTTTGCAATCTTATCTGACTTGAATCTGCCTGTAAGTGATATGGAGGATGATTCTAATTGGATTAAGGTAAGACTCGATAGTGCAGAGTATAAACCTATGGCTATTGAATTAAACAGTGCACTTGTTCCGGATGTAACTGGTATGGGTGCAAGAGATGCTATTTATTTACTTGAGAAATCAGGATTGAGAGTTAATATAAACGGAGCGGGGAGAGTGGTTAGTCAATCTCTGCGTCCGGGTCAGAAATTGGTTAGAGGTTCTACTATTTCCTTAACATTAAGATAAAGAATTGAATCATGAAGCTAAGTAGGCTGTTAGAGAAGTGTAAGGTAGTAAGTATTAGAGGGGATGAAGATGTTGAAATAAGGTCTACTACTTCCGATACTCGTACTGTTACTAAAGACGGATTGTTTATTGCAGTTGAAGGTATTTTTACAGATGGACATGCTTACATAGGTAAAGCTATTGAGAAGGAAGCAATTGTAGTAGTTTACGATAAGCCTATGATTGATGAGTATTTTTCGCGCGTCACATATGTACAGGTAGAAAATAGCGCTGATGCTCTTGCCCAAATTGCATCTGAGTGGTATGGTAATCCATCGTATGAACTTAAGTTAGTAGGTGTTACAGGTACAAACGGAAAGACGACAATTGCCACTCTTTTATATAATATGTTCAGTTTACTTGGTTACCCTGCAGGTTTAATTTCAACAGTAGGTAATTATGTAAATGATGAGTTTTATCCAACTACACATACTACCCCTGATCCTATAACCATAAATAGTTTTCTGCGAAAGATGGTTGATACCGGATGTGAGTACGCTTTTATGGAAGTTAGTTCGCATGCTATTCATCAAAAAAGAGTGAAGGGTCTAAAGTTTGTTGGAGGAATCTTTACAAATCTAACACAAGATCATTTAGATTATCATAAAAATATGCTTGAATACAGGGACGTGAAG